>JBBROR010000021.1:0-21953 GCA_038229175.1 Acetobacterales bacterium
AGGAAACGCTCGCCCAAGGAATTAAAAAATGGCTGACGGCATCGCCGAACCGCACGATTCACGTACCACGCGGGTATCGGCCGAGGAAGCGCTCGCCCTTCACAGCTCCGGCCGGCCGGGCAAGCTGGAGACGCGGATCTCCAAGCCCATCACCACGGCGCGCGATCTCAGCCTGGCCTATTCGCCGGGCGTGGCCGAGCCATGCCTGCACATCTTTCGCGATCCCGCCTTGGCCTACGACTACACCACCAAGGGCAACATGGTGGCCGTGGTGTCCAACGGCACCGCCGTGCTGGGCCTGGGCAACCTGGGCGCGCTCGCGTCCAAGCCGGTGATGGAGGGCAAGGTGGCACTGTTCAAGCGCTTTGCCGATGTCGACGGCATCGATTTGTGCATCGACACCGAGGACGTGGACCAGATCATCAACTGCGTCCGCTATCTCGGCCCCAGCTTCGGCGGCATCAACCTCGAAGACATCAAGGCGCCGGAGTGCTTCATCGTGGAGCAGCGGCTGCGCGAGCTGATGGATATCCCCGTCTTCCACGACGACCAGCACGGCACCGCCATCGTTGCCGCCGCCGGCCTGATCAACGCGTGTTTCCTGACCGGGCGTGAGCTGAAAACAGTGAAACTGGTGGTCAACGGCGCCGGCGCGGCTGCCATCGCCTGCGTCGAACTGCTGAAGGCGATGGGCGCGCATCCGCAGAACATCACGCTGTGTGACACCAAGGGCGTTGTCTACCAGGGCCGCATGGAGGGGATGAACCAGTGGAAATCCGCCCACGCCATCAAGACCGACGCGCGCACCTTGTTGCAGGCGCTGGAAGGTGCCGACGCGTTCTTTGGCCTGTCCGCCAAGGGCGCGCTGACGCCTGAAATGGTGGGCGTGATGGCCGACAAGCCGATCATCTTCGCGATGGCCAACCCCGACCCGGAAATCACCCCCGAGGAGGCCCGCGCCGTCAGCCCGAACGCCATCATCGCCACCGGGCGTTCGGACTACCCCAACCAGGTCAACAACGTCCTGGGCTTCCCCTACATCTTCCGCGGTGCGCTGGACGTGCGGGCCAGCACCATCAACGAGGCGATGAAGATCGCTGCCGCCGAGGCCTTGGCCCAGCTGGCGCGGGAGGACGTGCCCGACGAGGTCGCGACGGCCGGCTCCGGCGCCATCGCCGGCAAGCGGTTGATGTTCGGCCCCGAATACATCATTCCCAACGCCTTCGACCCGCGCCTGATCTCGCGCCTGTCGCCCGCCGTGGCCAAGGCCGCGATGGACAGCGGCGTGGCACGGCGGCCCATCGCCGATCTGCGCAAATATGCCCGCGAGCTGTCCGGCCGTCTCGACCCCACCGCTAACGCGCTGGACGCCATCATGGAAAGCGTGCGCGCCACGCCGCGCCGCGTGGTGTTCGCCGAGGGCGAGGAGGCCAAGATCGTCCGCGCCGCCGTGGCTTTCCGCAACGCTGGCTACGGCACGCCGATCCTGATCGGACGCGAAGACCGGGTGCGGAATACGATGGCGAGCCTGGGATTGGGCGATATCGAGGGCATCGAGATCCACAACGCCCGCCTGTCCCACCGTAACGCCGACTACGCGGCGTTCCTGTATGGACGTCTGCAACGCCGCGGCCTGATGCAGCGCGACTGTCAGCGCCTGGTGAACCAGGACCGCAACATCTTCGCCGCCTGCATGGTCGCCACCGGCGATGCGGATGCGATGGTGACCGGGCTTACGCGCTCGGCCTCGGTCTGCCTCGACGATATCGGCCACGCCATCGACACCGCCGAAGGCGCCATCTCGTTCGGCCTCACGCTGATGCTGGGTGAGCAGGGGCGTTCGATCTTCATCGCCGACACGCTGATCCATGAACGCCCCAACCCGCGCCAGCTGGCCGATATCGTGGTGGGCGCCGCCGCTGCCGCGCGCCAGCTGGGCCACGAGCCGCGCGTGGCATTGCTGTCGCACTCCACTTTTGGAAATCCGATGCATGCCACAGGGAATGCGATGCGTGAGGCGGTGGCGCTGCTCGACACAATGGGCGTGGATTTCGAATACGACGGCGAAATGAGCCCAGACGTGGCACTGGATGAGGGCTACCGGAAACTTTACCCGTTCTGTCGGCTGACCGGCCCCGCCAACATCCTGGTGATGCCGGGCCTGCATTCGTCGCACATCACCTCCCGCCTCGCCCCAAGACTTGGCGGCGGCGGCACGATCGGGCCGCTGATCATCGGCCTGTCACATGCCGTGCAGTTGCTGCCGATGGATGCCTCGGTCAGCCAGATCGTCGACATCGCCACCATCGCGGCGCACCAGGCGAAGGTTGCAGCGCCAGTCTGAGCAGGCGAGCCCCCTCTCTTCCATCCCGGCAGAGAGGGGGTATGCTGGTTGGAATTGTTTTGGGAAGCGATCAAATGTCCGCCATTGCCACGCCGGCCTCCGACGTCACCATGCGCCACCGCATCAAATCCATCCTCGGCGGGTCGATCGGCAATCTCATCGAGTGGTATGACTTTTATATCTATAATTTCTTTGCGCTGTATTTTGCCAAGTCGTTCTTTCCCAATTCGAATCCCACCGCTCAGCTTCTCAACACCTTCGGCATCTATGCCATCGGCTTTTTGATCCGCCCGGTCGGCGGCTGGGTGCTCGGCGCCTATGCCGACCGGGCCGGCCGCCGCGCGGCGCTGAGCCTGTCGGTCACGCTGATGTGCGTGGGCTCGCTGATGATCGCCGTCGCCCCCACCTACGCCACCGCCGGCGTGTGGGCACCAATTTTGCTGCTGGCCGCGCGCCTGGTGCAGGGCGTTTCGCTGGGCGGCGAATACGGGGCATCGGCCACCTATCTCAGTGAAGTCGCGGGCGCCAAGAACCGTGGTTTCTACAGCAGCTTCCAGTATGTGACGCTGATCGGCGGCCAGGTGCTGGGCAGCCTGACGTTGCTCATCATGCAATCCCAGTTCACCGGCGCCGAGCTGGAAGCCTGGGGCTGGCGCGTGCCGTTCTATATCGGTGCCGCCTGCGCCGTGTTCGGCCTGTATCTGCGGCGTGGGCTTGAGGAGTCGACAGAGTTCACCAAAGCCAAGGCGTTGGAGACCAAGCGCCCCAATCCGTTCCGCGAACTGCTGAAGCATCCCCGCGCCGTGGCCCTGGTGTTCGGCCTCACGATGGGTGGTACCACGGCGTTCTACACCTATACCACCTATATGCCCGCTTTTCTGGTCAACACGGTGAAGCTGACCCGCGACCAGGCGACGCAGATCTCGTTCATCACCCTGCTGATCTTCGCCTGCCTGCAGCCGCTGGGCGGCGCCATTTCAGACCGCATCGGCCGCCGGCCGGTGCTGATGTTCTTCGGCATTTTTGGCACACTCGGCACCGTGCCGCTGCTTACGCTGCTGTCGGGCACGCGAGACTACACCACCGCACTGTTGCTGAGCCTTGCGGCGCTGGTGGTGGTCACTGGCTATACGTCGATCAACGCGGTGGTGAAGGCCGAGCTGTTCCCTGCCAACGTGCGCGCCCTGGGCGTGGGCTTTCCGTATGCCCTGGCGGCGTCGATGTTCGGCGGCACCGCGCCCCTGATCGCGCTCTCGTTCAAGGATGCCGGGCATGAGAGCTGGTTCTATTGGTATGTGACCGTGCTGATCGGCATCTCCTGCGTGGTGTATGCCACCATGCGCGACACCAAAAAGACGTCTCTCATCGTGGATTGACAGAAGCGCCGTGAAAACGAACCGCGGGGGGACGGGTTGCACAAAACCGTCACCCGGCGCTACGTGCGCTCTGCAAAATGCCCCGGCGCGCCGCGCCAGCTGCAATGCTCAGGAGATCCGCCGTGCGCGTGAAAGACGTCAAGAAAGTTGTGCTCGCCTATTCCGGGGGGCTCGACACCAGCGTCATTCTGCGCTGGCTCCAAACGACGTATGAGTGCGAGGTGGTGACCTTCACCGCCGATCTCGGGCAGGGCGAAGAGCTGGAGCCGGCGCGCAAGAAGGCGGAGATGTTCGGCATCAAGGAAATCTTCGTCGACGATCTGCGCGAGACGTTCGTGAAGGATTTCGTGTTCCCGATGTTCCGCGCCAATGCGCTGTATGAGGGGCAGTATCTGCTCGGCACCTCCATCGCGCGGCCGTTGATCGCCCAGCGCCAGATCGAGATTGCGGAAATGGTGGGTGCTGACGCCGTGTCGCATGGCGCCACCGGCAAGGGCAACGACCAGGTGCGGTTTGAGCTGGCGTATTACGCGCTGAAGCCGGACGTGAAGGTGATAGCACCCTGGCGGGAATGGGACCTGACCAGCCGCACCAAGCTTTTGGAATTCGCCGAAACACATCAGATTCCGATCACCAAGGACAAACGCGGCGAGGCGCCCTTCTCGGTCGATGCCAATCTTCTGCACTCGTCGTCCGAGGGCAAGGTGGTGGAGGACCCCGCCATCGAGGCGGACGAGATGGTTTATCAGCGCACCATCAGCCCCGAAGACGCGCCCGACCGCGCCACGGTGATCTCGATCGATTTCGAAAAGGGCGATCCCACGCATATCGATGGGGTGCGCTTGTCGCCGGCGAATTTGCTGACGAAGCTGAACGAACTGGGCAAGGCCAACGGCATCGGGCGGCTCGATCTGGTGGAGAACCGCTTCGTGGGCATGAAGTCCCGCGGGATCTATGAAACCCCCGGCGGCACCATTCTGTATGTGGCGCATCGGAGCATCGAATCGATCACGTTGGATCGTGAGGTTGGCCACCTCAAGGACAGCCTGATGCCGAAATATGCCGAGTTGATCTACAATGGGTTCTGGTTCTCGCCCGAGCGGCGGATGCTGCAGGCGGCGATCGACGAAAGTCAGAAATCTGTATCCGGCCGCGTGCGGCTGAAGCTCTACAAGGGCAACTGCAGCTGCATCGGGCGAGAGAGCCCCAACTCGCTGCACTCCATGAAGGTTGTGACCTTCGAGGAGGACCAGGGCGCCTACGACCAGTTCGACGCCCAGGGATTCATCAAGCTGAACGCGCTGCGCCTGCGCCTGGGCGCACAGGCCGGCCGCAAGGGAGGAAGCCTGTAATGACCGTTTCGATCTACACCGCCTCGGTGCCGCTGCTGAAGCAGATGCTGGAAGCGCTTTCAAAGAACCTCGGCAAGGCCGCCACCAACGCCGCCGAACGCAAGATCGACCCGTCGATTTTCGTAAGCGCCCGCCTGGCGCCTGATATGTTCGCCCTCGCCCGCCAGGTGCAGGTGGCAACCGACATGAGCAAGGGTGGCGTGGCTCGCCTCGCCGGCGTGGAGATCCCAAAGTTCGAGGACACTGAAACCACGCTGGAAGAGCTGCAGGCGCGCATCGCCAAGACGGTGGCGTTCATGGAGAGCGTGCCCGCCAGCGCCATCGAAGGCAGCGACGACAAGGCCATCAGCTTCAAGGCCGGGCCACGGGAGATGAACTTCACCGGCGCGGATTACCTGCTGGGCTGGGTGATCCCGAACGTGATGTTCCACGTCACCACCGCCTACGACATTTTGCGCCACAACGGCGTGCCCTTGGCCAAGCGGGATTTCATCGGCGGCGCGTGAGACCAGCGATTTTTCGTAGGTCGGGCCTACGCGGAGATGTCGGCGGTGCCCGACCTACGAGGTTTTGATCCGGCCACGATCGAGAACAACTACGCGGTCAGCGAGCGCGTGGGCTTCGTCCTGGTCGTGGGAGACGAAGACCGTGGTCAGGCCCAGGCGGTTGTGCAGCTTGCGCAGTTCTTCGCGCAGGCTTTGGCGAACGTCTTGATCCAGGGCGCCGAACGGTTCGTCCAGCAAGAGGATCAGCGGCTCGACCGCCAACGCGCGCGCGAGGGCGACACGCTGTTGTTGGCCGCCGGAAAGCTGGCTTGGCAGGCGGGGGCCGAGGCCGTCGAGCTGCATCATCACCAGCAGGTTTTCAACCTTCGTGCGGATTTCCGACTCACTAGGCCTGCGCGCGCGGGGTTTCACGCGAAGGCCGAATGCCACATTGTCGAACACCGTCATGTGGTTGAACAGCGCGTAGCCCTGAAACACAAAGCCGGCCTTGCGCGCGCCGGGGCGCAGGTTCGTGGCGTTTTTACCATCGATGAACAGTGTTCCGGCATCGGGGCTGTCGAGCCCCGCGATGATCCGCAGCAGCGTGGTCTTGCCGGAGCCGGAGGGGCCGAGCAGCGCCACGAAGCTGCCGCGAATGATGTCCAGATCGATACCGTCCAGCACGCGGCCGGGTCCGAACGATCGGACAATGCCCTGCATCCGAATCATGCGCGCACCCGCACCGCAAGCTGGCCGCGCTGCGCAACAACCTGGCCGCGCCATTCCAGCAGCCCGCGCAACCCGATCGTTACCAGGGCCAGGCACGTCAGAACGGCCGACATCGCGAAGGCGGCGGCGAGCTGATACTCGTTGTAGAGAATTTCGATATGCAGTGGCATCGTGTTGGTCAGTCCCCTGATATGGCCGGACACAACCGACACCGCGCCGAATTCGCCCATGGCGCGGGCGGTGCACAGCAGCACCCCGGTCATCAGCGCCCAACCGATCCGCGGCAGGGTAACGAGGCGGAACATCTGCCAGCCCGAGGCGCCCAAGGTAAGCGCCGCCTCCTCTTCCGCCACGCCCTGCGCCGCCATCAGCGGCATCAAGTGCCGCGCCACGAAAGGTGAAGTCACGAACACGGTGGCCAGCACGATGCCGGGCACAGCGAAGATGATGCGGATGCCATGGCGTTCCAGCACCGGGCCGAACCAGCCTTGCAGTCCGAAAAGCAGCACATAGACCAGGCCGGACACCACGGGAGACACTGAGAACGGCAGTTCGATCAGCGCCACCAGCACGCCGCGGCCCCGGAAACGGAAGCGCGAGACGCACCAGGCTGCGGTAAGGCCGAACACGGTGTTGATGGGCACCGCGATCGCCGCCACCAGCAAGGTAAGCCGAATGGCGGCCACGGCATCCGGCTCGGACAGCGCGTTCCACAGGAATGCGGCGCCTTTGGAGAACGCCTCGACAAAGACCAGTATGAGCGGCAGCACCAGCAGCAGGCCCATTGCCGCAACGCAGGCAGCCACCAGGCCGACGCGGACCCAGGCGGGCTCGCCGATACCGCTGGTCACGCCGGTTCCCGATTTTGCAGCCGGCCCAGCGCCAGCAGGATCAGCAGCGACAGCACCAGCATGGCGGAGCCCAGGACGGCGGCCCCGGGGGTGTCGAACTGTTCCAGCTTGGCCACGATCAGCAGCGGCACGATTTCGGAGACCAGCGGCCGGTTGCCGGCGATGAAGATCACCGAGCCATATTCGCCAACCGCGCGGGCGAAGGCGAGCCCCACGCCCGTGATCGCCGCGGGAACCAGGGGCGGCAGGATCACCCGGCGGAAGATTTGCCACGGCGAAGCGCCCAGGGTCAGTGCCACCTCCTCCGATTCCCGCTCCAACGCCGCCAAGACAGGCTGCAGGCTGCGCACCACGAAGGGCAGGCCCACAAACAGCAGCGCCACGCCGATACCGAGCGGAGTGAACGCCACCATAACGCCGATCCGCGCCAGTTGGGCGCCGATCCAGCCGTCATCGACATACAATGTGCTCAGCGCCACGCCGGCCACCGCGGTGGGAAGCGCGAAGGGCAGGTCGATAAGTGCGTCCAACACCCCGCGGCCGGGGAAACGGTAGCGCGTCAAGGTCCACGCCAGCAGCAGGCCGAGCGGCAGATTGATCAACGACGCCGCCGCCGCTGTGAAAAAGCTGACGCGAAAGGCGGCCAGGGTGCGCGGGTTGCTCAGCAGGGCCAGGATCGCCGAACCATCCAGGGTCGCGGCCTTCGCCACCAGCCCGGCCAGCGGCAGCACCACGATCAGGCCGACATACAGCAACGTGAAAGCCAACGTGACGCGAAACCCGGGCAGCGCGTGTCCCTGTCGTATCACTCATACTCCCGCGGTTTCCGATCTGAACTCTACCATGAACGTTTGCCTGTGCCGTTATGTCCGGCGTTTTAAATGTGACACGGTTTGAAACACATTCTCACACCGTGAAAGCATAAGATCGCGCGTCTGCGGCACGATGGTGGGTGACTCGACGAAAGCAGCCCGTGATTGAACAATGGGCCGCTCCGCACTCTCTCGAAAAAATGATGATCGAAAAGAAAACGAGATGCCCGGCATTCACTTTCTGGCCAAACTGGCGATGGTATTTTGGGTCGCAACAGCAAGCCGCGCTGTGGCGGCCACGCTGTCACCGGCGGATATCTTTCTGCTCAACCGAGCAACCTGGGGTGCCAATGAGCAGGGCGCGTCCGAAATGGCAACACTGGGGCGGGAGAAGTGGCTGGATCAGCAGTTGCACCCACCAGAAAGCGCCCACCTCCCACAGGCCGCGCAGGCGCAGATCGATGCCATGCCGATCTCCCAACACAGCATGTTGGACCTGGTGGTGGAACTTCAGGCCCGCAGCAAAGCGGTCAACGCGATCAAGGATCCGGTCGAGAAGCAACCCGCGGCGGCTGCCTATCAGGCCGCATTGACCGACACCGCACGGCAGGCTGCGAGCCGGCACATTCTGCGGGCGTTGTATTCCCCGCATCAGTTGCGTGAGCAGATGACGTGGTTCTGGTTCAACCATTTCAACGTGCACCAATACAAAAGCGATATCCGCCCGATGCTGGCCGATTACGAGGAACTAACGCTCCGGCCGCACGCATTGGGCCGGTTTCGAGATCTGCTTGGCGCCACCGCACGGCACCCGGCCATGCTGCGCTACCTGGACAATGCCGAGAACTATGCCGGCCACATCAACGAGAATTTCGCGCGTGAGATCATGGAACTGCACACAATGGGTGTCGGCAGCGCCTACACCCAGCAGGACATCCAGGAATTGGCCCGCATCCTGACAGGTGATGGCATCACCACCCGCACCGATGTGCCGAAGCTGAATCCGGATCATCAGTCTACTTACATGCGTGCCGGGCTGTTCGAGTTCAACCCAGGCCGGCACGATTACGGCGACAAGGTTTTCCTCGGCCAGACCATCAAGGGCAGCGGCGCCGCGGAGCTGGATCAGGCGATGGACATCATCGCCCGCCACCCCGCCACAATCCAACGCGTCGCGCAGAAGATCGCCGTGTTCTTCCTCGGCGCCACGCCATCAGGGCCGGCGGTGCGCGCGATGCAAGCCACCTGGCAAAAGACCGACGGCGATATCGCCTCGATCCTGTCCACCCTGTTCCACAGCGAGCCCATCACCAAACCGGATTTGTCCGCCGGCCGCTTCAAAGACCCGGTGCACTACGTGTTCTCGGCACTGCGCCTGGCCTATGGCAATCGCGTCATCCTGAACACGCTGCCGGCACAGAACTGGCTCAACCGCCTGGCCCAGGGCCTGTACAACAAGGAAACGCCGGACGGTTATCCCGCCGCCGAGGCCGCCTGGAACGGGCCAGGCCAGCTTGCGGTGCGGTTCGAGGTCGCACGCCAGATCGGCTCCGGTGGCGCCGGGCTGTTCAAGCCGGACGTCCCCGGCGCCGTTGATCAACCGGGCTTTCCGCAGTTGCAGAACGCGTATTACTTCGACCGCCTGCGCGCCACGCTGGCCACGTCCACCCGCGCCGCGCTCGACCGGGCCATTTCGCCGCAGGATTGGAACACCCTGTTCCTGGCCTCTCCCGATTTCATGTACTGAGGGCAGTCGTCATGAACCGCCGCGATCTGATCAAGGCCTTTGCCACCGCTGGCATCCTCACCGTGGGCGGCCGCGTCTGGGCAGCACCGGCCACCGACGCCCGCCTGCTGGTGGTGTTCCTGCGCGGGGCGTATGACGCGGCCAACGTTGTTATCCCCACGTCCAGCGACTTCTATTACCAATCGCGTCCCACGCTCGCTGTGCCGCGCCCCAACGCCGCCGACCCTAAATCGGCCATGGCGCTTGATGCCGACTGGGGCCTGCACCCCGCCTTGCGCGCCTCGCTGGGGCCGCTGTGGGAGAGGCGCCAGCTCGCCTTCATCCCGTTCGCCGGCACCGACGACACCACGCGCAGCCATTTCGAGACGCAGGACACCATCGAGATGGGCCAGGCGATCCAGGGCACGCGCAACTACCGCTCGGGCTTCATGGGGCGGCTGGCAGGCGTGCTGACCCAGACACGGCCGATCGCCTTCACCGACCAGCTTCCGTTGGCGTTCCGTGGTGAGGGCACCATCGCCAACATCGGCATCAACGCGGTGGGCAAGCCAGGCGTGGATGAGCGGCAGGCCAAGCTGATCCAGTCGATGTACGAGGGCCACCGGCTTGGCACCTCCATCGCCCAGGGATTTCAGGTGCGCGACGACGTGGCCCGCACCATCGCCGAGGAGACGGACGCCAATCGCGGCGCAGTCTCGGCCAAGGGGCTGGAGCTTTCGGCACGGCGCATCGGCCGGCTGATGCGCGAGCAGTTCAACCTCGGCTTCGTCGATGTCGGTGGCTGGGACACGCATGTGAACCAGGGCGGTGCCACCGGCTATCTGGCCGACCGCATCGGCGAGCTCGGCCGCGGACTGGCGGGTTTCGCAGACGAGATCGGCCCCGCCGCGTGGCCCGACACGGTGGTGGTGGTGATCAGCGAATTCGGCCGCACCTTCCGCGAGAACGGCGACAAGGGCACCGATCACGGCCACGGCAGCGTCTATTGGGCGCTGGGCGGTGGCTTGAAGGGCGGCCGCATGCTGGGCGAGCAGCAGACGGTAACGCAGGCAAACCTTTTCCAAAACCGCGACTACAAGGTGCTGACCGATTACCGCTCGATCTTTGCAGGACTGCTCACGCGCATGTACGGGTTGTCCGCAGCGCAGCTGGATCAGGTGTTTCCCGGGGCGCGGCCGACAGATCTGGGGCTGATATAGGCCTAACCCACGCCGCAGGTGCCGTGTTGTCTGAAATCCTCGCGCATGGGAGGATACCTGCCTAGGAGCGCTCATGTCCCGACTGATCCGCGTCGCTGCCGCACAGATGGGCCCGAACCTGCTGGCTGATCCTCGCAGCGCCATTCTGGCCCGCATGATCGCCCTGCTGGAAAACGCCGCAGCACAGGGCGCCACGCTTGTCGTATTCCCCGAACTGCCGTTCACAACGTTCTTTCCCCGCTGGCTGCTCGAAGGTGCTGCGCTCGACGCCTTCTACGAAACCGCCATGCCCAACCCCCACGTTCAACCCCTGTTCGACCGCGCGCGCGCGCTCGGCGTCGGCATGTATGTGGGCTATGCCGAGCGCACCCCCGACGGCCGCCGTTTCAACGCCGCGCTGATGGTGAACCCCGGCGGCTCCATCCTCGGCAAATATCGTAAAGTGCACCTCCCCGGCTCCATCGAACCCCGCGCCCTCGACCGCTTCCAGCAACTCGAAAAACGCTATTTCAACTACGGCGACCTCGGCTTCCCCGCCTTCCGCGCCGGCGCCCACTGGCAAGGCGCCATCATCGGCATGCTTATCTGCAACGACCGCCGCTGGCCCGAAGCCTGGCGCGTCCTCGGCCTGCAAAGCGTCGAGCTGGTCTGCGTCGGATACAACTCCGCCGCTTACGACCCCAACGGCGGCAGCACCGAGAACGAGGAACTGCGCACCTTCCATTCCCAGCTCGCCGTGCAATCCAACGCCTACATGAACGCCACCTGGGCCATAGCCGTGGCCAAGGCCGGCAACGAAGACGGCTCCGGCCTCATCGGCGGCTCCTGCATCGTAAACCCGAACGGCGTCATCGTGGCCGAGGCCAAAACGCTCGCCGACGAAGTCATCGTGGCCGATTGCGATCTCGATGAATGCCGCCAGGGCAAAGAGAAAATGTTCAACTTCGAAGCCCACCGCCAACCGCACTGGTATCGCCCCATCGTCGAACAGACCGGCGCCATCCCACCGCCTGCCATCCAACCGCCTGCCATCCAACCGTCCGCGCCCGAGACAGGAAACCCAGGTGCCCATCGAGACCGTTGAAACCCTCATCATCGGCGGCGGCCAGGCCGGCCTCGCCATGAGCGAGCAACTCACCAAACGCAACCTCCCCCACCTCGTCCTCGAACGCCACCGCATCGCCGAACGCTGGCGCTCCGAACGCTGGGACAGCCTGCACGCCAACGGCCCCATCTGGCACGACCGTCTGCCGCTGTTTCCCATCCCCGATGCCAACCAGAACGCCTTCGCCTCCCGCAACCAGATGGTCGCCTATTTCGAGGAATACGCCGCCCGCATCGCAGCCCCCGTCCGCACCGGCGTCACCGTCACCGCCCTGCACCGCAAACCCGATAATTCCGGGTTTCACGTCGAAACCTCCCAAGGCGTCATCGAAGCCACCAACGTCGTCGCCGCCACCGGCCCCTTCCAACGCCCCCTGATCCCCGCCGTCGTGCCATCCGACTTCGGCGTCCTGCAGATCCACTCAAACACCTACAAAAACCCAGCCCAACTCCCAAAAGGCGCCGTCCTCGTCGTCGGCGCCGGCTCCTCCGGCGCCCAAATCGCCAACGAACTCGCCCGCGCCGGCCGAGAAATCTATCTCTCCCTCGGCCAACACCAGCGCGTCCCCCGCTTCTACCGTGGCCAGGATTTCTGCTGGTGGCTCGGCGTGCTCGGCATCTGGGGCCTCGAAGTGCCAGACCCCAGCACCAAACACATCACCGTCGCCATCAGCGGTGCCTACGGGGGGGAAACCATCGACTACCGCCGCCTCGCCCACCGCGGCGCCACCCTCCTCGGCCGCACCGGCGCCTTCGAAGCCGGCACACTCAACATCAACCCCAACCTCGCCGCCGACCTCGCCGAAGGCGACGCCTCCTACCTCGCCGTGCTCGACGCCGCCGACGCCTACACCGAACGCGAAGGCCTCGATCTCCCGCCAGACCCCGCCGCCCGCATCGCCGAGCCAGAGCTGGATTGCGTCACCAACCCCATCCTGCACCTCGATCTCGCCGCCCGAGGCATCACCAGCATCATCTGGGCCACCGGCTTCGCACTCGACTTCAGCTGGCTCAAATGCACCAACCTCAACCAACGCGGCCTGCCCAACCACCAACGCGGCATCACCGAAACCCCCGGCCTCTACCTCATCGGCCTAAGCTGGCTCTCGCGTCGAGCCTCCGCCTTCATCTTCGGCGCCGAACACGACGCAACCCACCTCGCAAACCACATCGCCATGAGCAATACAGCCCAAATGTGAATAAACTGTTCATGGCCGTCAGAATGAAATGCAAGGCATTCTTTTCTGAAGAAAAGAACCAAAAGACTTTTATTCAATTCAGAAGACTATATCGCTACATTGCGTAACCGGAACGAAATGAATACGCCTCTTCGACGAACCTAATCAGCTTTTACCAAAACAACCCGCCCATACCCCTGCCGCCGAGCCGCCGCCAAAACCCCCCTCGGCAACGGAATCCGCCCAAAATCCATAACCCCGCGAACCCGCTTCCGCACCCCGCCGCCAACCCCCGCCACAACATCGGCAACAACAACCTCGGCCGCTACCGGCACAGCCGCCACCGCCACCGCCACCGCCACCGGAATCCGCAACAACGAAATTTCCACCGCCAACATCCGACAAATCGGCCGCAACATCCGCCCCGCCTGCGGGCTCGCCTCCAACAACGCCACCATCTCAGGCGTCTGCAGAACCGCACGCAACTGAGATCCAAACCCCGCCGCCTGCCAACCCGCCATCCGCACCAGCCACGCAAACCGACCCGGCCAAACACGAGCAATCCAAACCCGACCCAACCCGCGCGCCGCGCCACCATCTGGCACAACCCCACGAACCCGACCCGCAACCCGCCAAAGCCGCCCCGCTGCAAACCGAGCCACCAACCGCTCCATCCGCAACCCAACCCCAGCCAGCCGCGCATGCAAGATCAAAGCAAGCGCATGCCCCAAAACCCCGCGCGTACACCACAACCCAAGCGCACCCCGCAAATTGCGAAGCACAACGGTCAGGTCAGAAAAAGGGGAAGAGGCGTTCAAAGAATCCACCGGCCAGTAAACACCACATCCACTGGCTGAACTCCAGAAAAATCGCACACCCCCTCCGCGCCCTCCGCCTTTGCACGGAGCAATGCGACGCAGAAAAATCATGAGTGAAACGACTCAGCCAGCTGCCAGAAAATCAAAGCAACAGCGTTCTTTTCTGAAGAAAAGAACCAAAAGACTTCATTCATTCAACCGCACCGATGGCGCCTTCCGAAAACCCACACGGCGCAACCGCCACCCTCCGATCTGGCGACACCTGCCCCCGGCTGTTCCAGGCATCCTCCGCCATCTGCGCCTTCTGGGCGGCAGTCTCGTCGGTGTACAACGGTAAAGGCGGGCGGTTCATGACAAGGTCCTTTTGGCTTTCAGAAACGCATTCTCGGATTCCAGCGCCGCAATCCGCGCCTCTAGCCGTCCCATCGCGGTCGCCACGTCGGCAGCGTCGAATTTTTGGGGAATATGCTGCGGGCAGTTGGTATCCCACGCGTCGATCGCGAACAGAACAGCCTGCTCGGGCCGCGCCCGATACCCCTCCGGCATCAGGCGCGCCACCAGCGCCGGATCATCCGCCACCACCCTTGCCCGACCCCACAGCTTGAACCGGCGCCTCTGCGCGTAGTCCATCACGAACAGGAAAGCGCGCTCGTTCTCGGCCAAATTGCCCGTCGAGATATACTGCCGGTTCCCTGTGAAATCGGCGAACCCGATGGTGTGGTCGTCGATCACCCGCATAAAACCCCTCGGCCCGCCCCGATGCTGGGCGTAGGGCTGGCCCACGGCGCTGGCGGTCACGAGATAGGCGCTGTCCGCCCTGGCCAGGAAGTCCGCCAGATCATCGTCGATGGCCGTACGAAACCCGCCACGGGCCTCAATCTTCGCATAGGCCTCCCGCGAACGACGGCGGGTCTGCACCGCCTTGACCGATGGAGTGAACGCGATGTCGCTGGACGGGTGGGGCATAATGGCTCCTTTGCCAGGGCGGACGCCGGCATCAGGCGGCGCGGCGAGCCGATATCAGGCGGCGCGGCGAGCCGATATCAAGCGGCGCGGCGAGCCGCGACCACAACGGGGAAGTCGATGTCCGTCCCAAACACTTCGTTGAAATAGTTCGTCCAGGTATTCAGCGCCACGTGCAGCACAACCTCGATCACTTCGGCATCCGTGGTGCCGGCGGCGCGAACGGCGGCCAGATCCGCCTCGGCCACGTGGCCGCGCGCGCGCGCCACCTTGGCTGCAAAGCGCACCACGGCATCGGCCTGGGGATCGTTAGAAGTGCCGCTGCGGTTGGCGGCGATTTCGGCATCGTCGAGCTTCGCCACAGTGCGGCCGAGATAGGTGTGTGCCGACAGGCAGTAGTTGCATCCGTTCACCTCGGCCACGGCCAGCGCAATCCGCTCACGGGTGGCAGCCGAAAGGGCGCCCTTGGCCAGGGCTGCGGACAGGCCGAGATAGCCTTCCAGCGCTTGCGGACTGGTGGACATCAGCCGGAACATGTTTGGCACAACGCCAAGCTGGCGCTTCACCGCTTCCAGCAGGGGCTGCGCCTTGTCAGGGGCGTCAGCGATGGTGGCGGGGGTTGGGATACGGGACATTGTGGGCTCCAGGTCAACGATGCGGGCCAGGATCGGCCGGCGCACAGAAGATGGACGCACCACGCACCATCCGGTATCGTGCGAATGAAGGAACGACCCTTCCATTTTACGGTAGGCAAATTGGACCGGTTCGAAGCAATGCGAACGCTGGTAGCGGCGGTGGATGGCGGCAGCCTGTCCGCCGCATCCCGCAGCATGCGCACGCCGCTGGCCACCGTCAGCCGTCGCGTTTCCGACCTGGAAGCGCATCTGCGCACACAGCTTCTCATCCGCTCCACCAGGCGCCTGTCCCTCACCGAAGCCGGCCGCACCTACGTGGCCGCCGCCCGCCGCATCCTCACCGATCTGGACGACGCCGAACGCGCCGCCGCCGGGGAATTTCGCAGCCCGCGCGGCCACCTCACCATCACCGCCCCGGTCATGTTCGGGCGGCTGCATGTGGAGCCGGTGGTGCTCGCGTTCCTGGCCGCCTACCCCTGCGTCACCATCCGCCTGGCGCTGGCGGATCACGTGGTCAACCTGATCGACGATCACGTGGATCTTGCCGTTCGCATCGGCAAACTTCCAGACAGCAGCATGGTGGCGCTGCGGCTGGGCGAAATCGGATGGGTCACTTGCGCCAGCCCCGAATATCTGCGCGAACGAGGCACGCCAACCACGCCGGCAGACCTCGAATGCCATGACTGCATCGCCTTCGAAGGGCTCTATTCCTCGACGAACTGGGCCTATGCGGCACACGGCGCGCCGCTGGCCGTGCCGGTCCGCCCGCGTCTTGCCGTCAACACCGCCGATGCCGCCATCAGCGCCGCGGTCGCCGGCGGAGGCATCACCCGCGTTCTCTCATACCAGGTCGCCGCGCCGGTCGAAGCCGGAACGCTGCGCCTTGTTCTGGGTACGTATGCGCCTGAGCCGCTGCCGGTGCATCTGGTCTATGCGGCCCAGGCGCTGCTGCCACTGAAGCTGCGCGCCTTCCTCGATTTCGCAACGCCGCGGCTGAAGGCAACCCTCACCACCCCATCTCGACCGAAACCCCACCACCCGGCATAGTCCCGCCCCATAGACCGGAACGCATCCGCATGCCCTCTTCGCAAAACCCGCGCCCCGCCACCGTTCCGGGCGAGGGCCTGCCGCTGGGGCAGCGCCGGGCGGCGATGGCGGCCATTCTCACATCGGTGGCCCTGGCCACGCTCGATGCCGCCATCACCAACACCGCACTCCCCACCATCGCGTCCGACCTCGGCAGCACACCGGCGGCGTCCATCTGGGTGGTCAGCGCGTATCAGCTTTCCATGGTGGCGGCGTTGCTGCCCTTGGCGTCACTGGGCGAGATCGTGGGCTACCGTCGCATCTACATCGCGGGCCTGGTGGTGTTCACGCTGGCCTCGCTCGCCTGCGGGCTGGCCGGATCGATGCCGCTGCTGGTGGCAGCGCGCATGGTGCAAGGCCTGGGCGGGGCGGCGATCACCGGCGTCAATCTTGCGCTGATCCGCTCGGTCTATCCGCAAGCCGCACTCGGCAGCGGCCTGGGCCTGAACGCGCTGACGGTGGCGCTGTCGTTCACCATCGGCCCCACCGTGGCGTCCGCCATCCTGTCGGTGGCAAGCTGGCACTGGCTGTTCCTCATCAACATACCCTTCGGCCTGGTGGCCTTCACCATCGCGCTGCGCACCCTGCCGTCCACCCCCCACGCTGGCCATCGCTTCGACATCCTGGCGGCGATCCTCAGCGGCGGCATGTTTTCGCTCACCATTTTCGGCATCGACGGCGTGGGCCAAGGCGGCGCGTGGTCGATGGTCCTGCTGGAATGGGCCGCCGCCCTGGCCTGCGGCGTGGCCCTGCTTCGCCGGCAATCCGGCCATGTGGCACCGATGCTGGCGGTGGACCTTTTTCGTCTTCCCGTCTTCGCCCTGTCCGCCGTCACCTCGTTCTGCTCCTTCACCGCCCAAAGCCTCGCTTTCGTCTCCCTGCCCTTCCTGTTCCAGCACGGCTTCGGCCGCAGCCAGGTGGAGGCGGGGTTTCTGATGACGCCGTGGCCCGCCGTGGTGGCGATCATGGCGCCGATCGCAGGCCGACTGGCGGATCGCTATTCCACCGGCCTGCTCGGCGGCATCGGCCTACTCACCTTGTCCGCCGGCATGGCATCGGTGGCGCTGCTGCCCGCCCAACCCTCGGTGCTGGACATCGTCTGGCGGCTTCTCATCTGCGGCGCCGGCTTCGGCTTCTTCCAAACCCCCAACCTGAAGGCCATGATGTCCAGCGCCCCGCCCCAACGCAGCGGCGGCGCCAGCGGCATCGTGGCCACCGCCCGCCTGTTCGGCCAGGCCAACGGCGCAGCGCTGGTGGCCGTCTGCTTCGGCATCTCCGACGCACGCGGCCCCATCATCGCCCTCTGGCTCGGCTGCGGATTCGCGGCCGCCGCCAGCGGGGCCAGCCTGCTGCGACTGCGGGTGGGCCACACACAAGGGGGACAAAAATGAACCACATCGACCACACCCACGATCCCGCCCTCCGCTCCTGGGTGGCCTCCGCCAACGATCACGAAGATTTCCCCATCCAGAACCTGCCCCACGGCGTGTTCAGCCCGGCGAACGCAGCCCCCCGCGGCGGCATCGCCATCGGCGACATGATCCTGGACGTGGCGGCGCTCACCCAGTCCGGCCTCCTGTTGGGCGCCGCCGCCGAAGCAGCCGGCGCCCCCACGCTCAACGCCCTGTTCGCCCAACCCGCCGAAGCCCGGCGCGCGCTCCGCCACGCAATCTCCGCCCTGTTGGCTGAAGGCGCGCCCGAACGCCCAGAATTCCTGCACGAGGCCGCTGCCTGCCGCATGCACCTGCCGGCCACCATCGGCGACTACACCGATTTCTACGCCGGCATCCATCACGCCATGAACGTGGGCAGGATGCTGCGACCAGACGCCCCACTCGCGCCGAACTACAAATACATCCCCGTCGGCTACCACGGCCGCGCCTCCTCCATCCGCCCCTCTGGCCTGCCCGTGGTGCGCCCCTCCGGCCAGCGCAAACCGGCCAACGCCACCGAGCCCAGCTTCGGCCCATCCCGCAACCTCGATCATGAGGTCGAACTCGGCATCTGGATCGCCGGCGGCAACACCCTCGGCACGCCCATCCCCATCGCCAGCGCCGCCGCCCTCATCGCCGGCTTCTGCCTGCTCAACGACTGGTCGGCGCGCGACATCCAGGGCTGGGAATACCAGCCGCTCGGCCCGTTCCTGGGCAAAAGCTTTCATACCTCTGTCTCGCCTTGGGTGATCACAGCCCACGCGATGGCCCCCTTCCGCATGGCGCACGACGCCAGAGAAGAATCCGACCCCGCGCTCCTGGATTACCTCCTCGATGCCACCGACCAGGCCCAAGGCGCGCTCGACCTCGAACTCGAAGCCACCCTCTCCACCCCAGCCTTGCGCGAAGCCGGCCTGCCCCCGCATCGCCTCTCGCTCGGCCACGCCCGGCACATGTATTGGACGCCAGCCCAGCTCGTCACCCACCACGCCAGCAACGGCTGCAATCTACGGCCGGGCGACCTGTTCGGCACCGGCACCCTGTCCGGCCCCACACCCAACAGCGCCGGCTCGATGCTGGAACTCACCCACGGCGGCCGCGCCCCCATCACCCTGGCCTCCGGCGAAACGCGCCGCTTCCTGGAAGACGGCGACACCGTCACGCTCTACGCCAGGGCGCGCCGCAAAGGCCGGGTAGGCATCGGTTTTGGCCCCTGCGCCGGAACGATTGCCACGTTTGGCGCCATTCCCTGAAAACATGAATTGTCGACCATTGCTTTTTCGAACATCGTAAATTCCTCCGGCCGCCTTCTCCGGCGGGTCCCCTGTTGCGCGGTGCAAGCATCCAGCCATGACCGAAAAAGCGCATCTGACGATCGTGTTCGCCGACATCGCCGGCAGCAGCGGCCTCTATCTCGGCCTGGGCGATGAGCGCGCCAGCGTGGTGGTGGCCCAATGCATCGCCACCATGTCGCACGCCGTGCACCGGTTGGGCGGCATCGTGGTGCGGGTGGTGGGCGACGAGGTGCTGGCCACCTTCCCCACGGCACATTCCGCCGCCGCGTCCGCCGTCGAGATGCAGAACGCCATTCTGGACCTACCTCCCGCCATGGGCCGCCGGCTCGGCATCCGCGTCGGCATGCACGCCGGCGAGGTGCTGCAGGTCGCCGCCGAACTCTATGGAGACGCGGTGAACGTGGCCGCGCGCATGGCCCAACAGGCCAAAAGCGGCGAAATCCTGCTCACAGCCGCCACCGCGCGCACCATACGCGGCCTGGCCACCGGCACGTGCCGCCCGATCGGCTGGGTCGACGTAAAGGGCCAGATCGGCCCCATCGAAATCGCCGAGATCGTCTGGCGGGCCGAGGATTCCACCATGATGTCCACCAGCCTCATTCGGGCGCCACGCCAAACACTGCCGTCACCGATGATGTTCTCCCAGGACGGGCAGCCGGGAACACCGGCCCGAAAGCTGACAGACCAGCAGGCGAACATCAGCTTCGGCCGCGAAATCCTGAACGATCTTGTGGTGATGGGCCCCAAAGTGTCCCGCCAGCACTGCTTCGTGGAACTCCGCCGTGGCCGCGCCGTGCTGGTGGACCAAAGTGCGAACGGCACCTTCATCGTTCCCAACACCGGCCCCGCCACCCACCTTCACCGCGACACCCTGGTGCTGACCGGCACCGGATTACTGGGCCTGGGCGAGGCGCCAGACGACAACCCCGCCGTGGTCATCCGCTACCATCAAACCGGCTGACCCCGCTCCAGGATCACCCGCGCAAATCGATGCCCCAGGCTGGTCAGAATCTCATAGCCGATGGTGCCGGCCGCAGCGCCCACGCTGTCCACGTCACGCCGCGGATCGATCAGATCCACCAGCATCCCCGGCCGCAGATCCACGCCGGTGGCGTCCAGCACGATGCTGTCCATCGAAACCCGCCCCAGCAGTTTCATCCACGCATCCCCCGCCCAGGCCCCCCCATCAGTCCCGGTACTGCGCAAAAAGCCATCCGCATACCCCACCGCCACCGTCGCCAGCTGGCTGGGTCGGTCGGTGCGCACAATGTGCCCATAGCCGATCGCGGTGCCCTCCGGCACATGGCGAAGCTGCAGCACGCGGCCTTGCAGCCGGATCACCGGCAAAAGCGGATTGGGCCGGCCAGGCTGCGGCTTCACCCCATACAGCGCCGCCCCCGGCCGCACGATATCGAAATGATAATCCCGCCCCAAAAAGATCCCGCTGGACGCAGCCAGGCTCGCGGGAACATCGGCAAACCGCCGCCTGATCCGCTGAAAACACGCCAGCTGCGCCGCGTTGGCGGGATGCGCCGGGTCATCGGCACAGGCCAGATGGCTCATCACCGCCCGCACCCGCAGCCCCTGCAGGTCAATCCGATCGATCTCCGCCTCATCCAGCCCGAACCGCGTCATCCCACTGTCGAACTGCAGCCAGCAGGCTTTATCCGGCGCCGCCACGCGCCATTCGGCGATCTGCTCGCAGCTGTTCAGCACCGGCACAACGCCCCCCTCCCGGAACAGATGGCAGGTGCCCGGCGACGGGCCGTGCAGCACAACAATATCCGCCACCACCGGCAGATGCGGCCGAAGCGCCAACGCCTCCGCCAGATGCGCGGTGAAAAACGTACGGCACCCTTCGTCGAACAGCGCGCGCGCCACCTGGGCCGCACCCAGCCCATAGCCATCCGCCTTCACCACCGCCCCGCACTCGCCGTCCACCATCCCGCACAACAGCCGGTAATTGGCACGAACAGCCGACAGGTCGATGGTCAGAACCCCGCCCTCATGGGCCTCCCTTTGCTGCACAGGGGCATGCTGCTCAAAAGGCCGATCCATCATCCCGCGCTCCAATCCGTCTGCCATAACCCTACACCGCAACGCAGCGCGCCGCCGCAACCTCCGCACCCCTTTGCACCATCCGCCCACGCCGTATGCTGACCCCAGCAGGAGTTCGAACGATGACGCCCAACATAACCGGCTCCGGCTGGGTCACGCCTCACGCCTGCACACCCAACGCCTGCGTACTCAACGCCTTCACACCCAACACTTTGACAGTGAACACCTGATTTGCGCCTCTGGATCGCGCTGCTGGCCGGGTTTATTTTCGCAGCCCTGCTGATCCTGGACCCGCAGGCCCTGGCCCAACTCGGCTACGCCTGCGCCACCGGCCAATGCGGCATCCAACCCCGCGACCTCGCCTTGGGCGCCTCATCCGTCGTCGCCCTCTGGGCCGTCATCTACGGATTCGGACTCTGGCGCCGCAGCATCCGCCGCAAGAAGATGGCCCGCGCCAAGACGGCAGCGGCCACCCAAACCAAACGCCC
>JBBROR010000022.1:0-21580 GCA_038229175.1 Acetobacterales bacterium
AAGGTGGTGCAGATACCAGCTTTCCACAGGATGAGAGCATGGTTAATCTCGACAACGTCGAAGGCCAGCTCAGGGCTTCCTCGATCCGAAGAATCGCGGATCTTGTGGAGAAGCATCCCGACGAAAGTCTCTCGATCGTTCGTGCCTGGATGCAGCAGGAGGCAACCTGATGCGCAAGCAGGATGACACACGCACGATGTCTGGCCCGCAAAAGGCTGCAGCCCTCATGCTCGCCTTGGGAGAGGAGCAGTGCGCAAGATTGTTCGGGATGATGCATGAGGACGAGATCCGTGAAATCTCCTCCGCCATGGCTCAACTGGGCGCGATCCGATCGGACATCATCGAGCGCCTGTGCATCGAATTCGCCGAAAGCCTGGGGGGTGCAGGCAATCTGGTTGGCAGTTTCGAGAACACCGAACGACTTTTGATGAAGACCCTGCCCCGAGACCGTGTTGCGCAGATTATGGATGAGATCCGCGGCCCAGCTGGGCGCACCATGTGGGACAAGCTCGGCAACGTGAACGAAGCGGTGCTCGCGAATTACCTGAAGAATGAATATCCGCAAACGGTGGCCGTGGTTTTGTCCAAAATCCGCGCCGACCATGCGGCGCGCGTCTTGGCCATGCTGCCAGACAGTTTCGCCATGGAAGTAGTTATGCGGATGTTACGCATGGAAAGCGTGCAGAAAGACGTGCTGGATGGAGTGGAACGCACGCTTCGATCCGAATTCATGTCTAATCTGGCGCGCAGCACAAGGAGGGATGCCCACGAGATGATGGCCGAGATCTTCAACAATCTCGATCGCCAGGCGGAAACGCGCTTCATTGCAGCGCTGGAGGAGCGAAACCGGGAAGCCGCAGAGAAGATAAAGTCATTGATGTTCACCTTCGATGATCTGCAACGCCTGTCGGGCACGGCCATTCAGGCGCTGCTTCGTGTTGTTGAAAAGGACAAACTTCCGCTTGCTCTCAAAGGCGCTTCGGAAAAGCTGCGGGAGATGTTCTTCAGCAATTTATCCGAGCGCGCCGGCAAGATGCTGCGCGACGATATCGAGGCCCTCGGGCCGGTGAGGTTGCGCGATGTTGACGATGCGCAGGCAGCCATCGTTGTGCTGGCAAAAGATCTTGCCGCACAAGGCACGATCGAGATCAGCGAAGGCAAAGACGAAGAGCTGGTCTACTAGGATGCTACAAATGCAAAATTGCCACGCAGCGGCAAACCTTAATGGTATTCTTTTTGCAGAGGATTTCGATGACGAGCCGATGGTGCAGGCAGGCCAAAATGGCGACCTGCCCACAGATACGGTTCTTTCAGCTGAACCTTCGATGGCAGCCCCTCAGTTTTTTGCCGAAGATCTGGCCGCCGCCCGGCATGAAGGATTTTCGGCTGGTCGTGACGCTGGACTTGCCGATACTAAGCACCACTTTGAAAAGGCAACATTGGATGCGTGCGCCTCCATCGCAGGGGCGCTTGAACGTGATGCAGCAGCCGGACTGCTCCTTATCGATCAATCGATCGCGTCCGTGACTTGTCTGCTGATAGACACGCTGGCAGCCATGCTTCCAGCCACCTGTGCGCACAACCAGGCGCGGGAAATAGCCGCAGTAGTTCGAGAGTTGGTTGCCGATATGACCGGTGAGACTGTCATGCAGATCAACGTTGCACATGCCCTGTGCGATGAACTCAAGTCAGCGCTTCTGCCGCTGCCGGCGCATCTGGCCAGACGGGTTGTGTTGCGCCCCAAGGACGACGTGGCGGAAGGGGACGCGTTGCTTTCATGGGGCCAGGGCACAGCAAGCTTCAGCGCCGGGCGCGCGCGCCGGGCCGTGATGGAGATTCTGGGCGTGCTGCAGCTCATCCAGGTTGACCCCGACCCTGCATCTGCCGCGATTCGAAAGACTGATATTCTGTCTGCAATGGCGATCGAACAAGGTGAACGCATCAATGCCTGACGATATGGATTTGGCCGAACTCGGCGATACGCCTACAGGGCCCGCAGAGCCAGGCGCGCCGCGCAGCGCCCGCGATCTTGAAGCGGTTTATGATATTCCAGTCACCGTCAGCGCGGTTTTGGGCAAGGCCACCATGCAGGTCAGTCAATTGCTCAAGCTTGGCCGCGGTGCCGTGGTTGAACTCGATCGCAAACTCGGAGAAGCGATCGACATTTATGTGAATAACAGGTTGGTCGCGCGCGGCGAGGTGGTGATGGTCGATGACAACCGACTAGGTGTCACCATGACCGAAATCGTAAAAACCGATCGATCAATGTAGGCCCCACATGCGTGTGCTCATCATAGGCTCGCTCGCCGGCCCTCTGGGGGCTGCGGCCCGTATAGCGGTAACGCGCGGCGCAAAGCTGGACCAGTGTGAAACCGTCGATCTTGCACTGATCAAGATCCGCGGCGCAGCAAGGGTTGATGTTGTGCTGTGCGACGTGACCCAGGACCTTGCTGGGCTGGTAAGGGCTTTGTCCACGGAAAGGATGTCGGTTCCAGTGGTGGCTTGTGGCGTGAACGTATCGGCCCATTCTGCTGCACAGGCAATCCGAGACGGCGCGTGTGAATTTCTTCCGCTGCCTCCAAACGCCGATCTGATCACTGCAATTCTCGAAGCGGTGTCGAACGAGAGCCATACGTTGGTTGCGCGCGACCCTGCGATGCTTGAAACCTTGCGGCGCGCCGAACAAGTGGCATGTGCGGATGCGTCCATCCTCATCCTCGGGGAGAGCGGCACCGGCAAGGAAATTCTTGCCCGCCACATACATCGGCGCTCGCGTCGTTCGGGGGGGGCCTTCGTAGCACTCAACTGCGCCGCTATTCCTGAAAATTTGTTGGAAAGCGAGCTGTTTGGGCACGAAAAGGGTGCCTTTAGTGGTGCCGTGGCGCGCAGGATTGGGAAGTTCGAGGCGGCCGATGGCGGGACGCTGCTGCTGGATGAAATCAGCGAGATGGATATTCGCCTTCAGGCAAAGCTGCTGCGTGCGTTACAGGAACGCGAGATCGATCGGCTCGGTGGCAGTGGCCCGGTACGCGTGAGCGTAAGGATTTTGGCAACCAGCAACCGCGACCTTATGCAGGACGTCGCCAGCGGTCGCTTTCGCGAGGATCTCTATTTTCGGCTGAATGTCATTGCACTGCATATCCCACCGTTGCGCGAGCGTCCCCAAGACATTGCTGCGCTGGCAGATCACTTCGCCCGCAAATACGCAGATGTGAATGGCGTGGCTTATCGCAGGCTGACAGATGCAGCATTTACACTCCTGAAGGCCTCACGCTGGCGCGGAAACGTCAGGGAATTGGAAAATGCGATCCATCGTGCAGTTCTGCTGGCCACGGGAGAGTGGATCGACGTGGAGGCGCTTTTACTTCCTCTGGACAAATTCACTCCAACTTCCACCCCAATGGCACCTTACAGGCCCACGCCTGATGCGCCCGGCGATATGGCCGCCCTTATAGGGCGCCGGATGGAGGACGTTGAACGGGACTTCATTATCCAGACCTTGCACCATACGTTCGGCAATCGCACGCACGCTGCAACTATCCTTGGAATCTCCATTCGCGCCTTGCGCAACAAGCTACGAGACTACACAGCGCAGGGATCGGAAGTACCACCGCCCGGCATCGGCGTAATGGCCTAACCGTTGGCAGACACTGATTCCACTGCGCTTGGATCTATAAAAGTTCAATTGGCCAAATACGGACCTGGGACGGATGTTGGTCTGGCGCTTGCTGTAGTTGCACTGCTATCAGTGCTCATCCTGCCGCTGCCCACCGTGATACTTGATCTTGGCTTGGCCTTGTCGGTTACAATGTCCATCCTGGTTCTGATGGTCGCTATGTTCCTAACACGGCCACTGGATTTCACAAGCTTTCCCACACTGCTGCTGCTGACAACTCTGCTGCGCCTGTCGTTGAACGTGGCCACAACACGATTGATCCTATCGCACGGCAACGAGGGACCGAGCGCAGCCGGTCATGTTGTGGCCGCTTTTGGTGGCTTTCTGATGGGCGGTGATGTCGTCATCGGTCTGATACTGTTCTGTATTTTACTTGTGGTGAACTTCATGGTGATAACCAAAGGTTCGAGCCGCATCGCAGAGGTGGCCGCGCGGTTCAGCCTCGATGCGATGCCCGGCAAGCAGATGGCGATCGACAGCGACATGTCCTCAGGCATGATCGACGAAGCAACGGCGCGGCGGCGGCGGCGGGATCTCGAAGCCGAAAGCGGCTTTTACGGCGCAATGGACGGCGCCGCAAAATTTGTCCGCGGTGACGCTATAGCCGGATTGATTATCACGACGATCAACATCATCGGCGGCCTGGCGATCGGCATCGTGCGCCACAGTCTTCCCTTTGCCGAAGCCGCAAGCACTTACACAACGCTGACTGTGGGCGATGGCCTTGTGTCGCAGATTCCAGCATTGTTGGTGTCGACCGCAGCCGGCATCGTTGTCACCAAAGGTGGCATGGAGGGCACGGCAGACGTTGCGCTGATGCGCCAGTTGGGCGGCAATCCGAAGCCGCTGGCGCTGGCGGCGGGAGCGGCTGCCGTGCTGGCGCTTATGCCGGGGCTTCCGGCCCTGCCATTCTTGGCGCTTGCTGGCCTGGCCGGTGGTGGCGCCTGGCTGCGGCATAAATCCCCGATCGGCGATGAGGTTCCCGAATTGCCGCCGCCGCCGACGCCATCAGAGCCGCCTATCACAGATGCGCTGCGGATTGATATGATCCGCCTGGAGCTCGGTTATGGCCTGCTCGGACTGGCTGGGGGAGAAGCGCCGCGGCTGACCGAGCAGATCCGGCAGCTAAGGCGCACGCTGGCATCCGACATGGGCTTCATCATTCCGCCGGTGCGCATTCAAGACAACATGCAACTGGGCTCGGATATCTACTCCGTCCGCATCAAGGAGATTGAGGCCGGACGCGGAGAGCTGCGAGCCAACATGTATCTGGTAATGGATCCGAAAGGCGGTATTCCAGATTTTCCGGGCGAGCCCACGCACGAGCCGGCTTTCAATCTGCCCGCGCGTTGGATTGACCAATCACTTCGCGACGAGGCGGTATTCCGTGGGTGCACGGTGGTCGATCCGTCCAGCGTTCTTGCCACGCATCTTACCGAACTCATCAAGCAGACGATGGCAGAGCTGTTGAGTTTCGCTGAAACGCAGAAGCTTCTCGATGATCTTCCGCGCGAGCAGCAGAAGCTTGTTCAGGAATTGATTCCAGCCCAGATCTCCGTTGGTGGCGTTCAGCGGGTATTGCAGATGCTGCTGGCTGAGAGAGTGTCAATTCGAGATCTCCCCACAATTTTGGAGGGAATTCAGGAAGCCTCAGCCGGGCAGGTTCGGGCCATGACGTCGATCGTGGCGCATGTGCGCAATCGGCTGGCGCGACAGATCAGCGACAGCCATGTCGGCAGCTCCGGCTATATCCCGCTCGTCACTTTGTCCCCTGAATGGGAAACCGCCTTCACGGAATCGTTGTCTGGGCCTGCTGATGATCGCCAATTGGCCATGGCGCCATCGCGGCTTGCCGATTTCATCCAGAGACTGCGCGCTGCCTTCGATGCCGCGGCACAGGCGGGAGAGCAACCCGTTCTGCTGACCGGTGGGCAGATTCGATTTCACGTGCGTGCCATCGTCGAACGCATTCGCCCGATGACGCCGGTGCTTGCGCAGACTGAAATTTTCGCACGCGCCAAAATCCGAACGGTCGGCAGCATCTGATGTTGTCATTGCCGTTGCGAGACCTCAGATGCGGTTGAAGATCTATCGCGCATCGTCAATGGCGGAAGCCATGCGCCAAATGCGTGGCGACCTCGGAGCAGATGCCCTCATCTTGTCCACCCGAAAAGTCGCTGATGGCGTTGAGGTCACGGCCGCCATCGACGATGCCGAGCAGCCGCCGGTATTGGAGGTGCAGGAACCAGCAGACCTCGATGCAATGCGCGGGCTCGCATATCATGGCGCCCCCGCCACCCTTATCCATCGGCTAGCCGAAGGCAAACTTTCCAACACACTTGCGCAAAATTTGGCATTCGGAACACTTCCGCTGAACCAGGGCGGCCAGCCTATCATTTTCAGCGGCCCACCTGGTGCCGGGAAAACGCTTACAGTGGCGCGTCTTGCAACAAGGCTGGTTCTTGGTGGAACAAAGCCGTTCATCATCACCGCCGACGGCAAGCGCGCTGGCGCAGCTGAGCAACTCGCCGCGTTCACCCGTCTGTTGGGTTTGGATCTCGTGGTTGCCAGTGAGCCTGTGGCACTTGCCCGGGCGCTCGCCCGCAGACAATCTGGTGCCCCAGTTTTGATCGACATGCCGGGCGGCAGCCCATTCAACGATGCGCAAAGTCAAGAACTTGCTGCCATGGCCGCCACCGCGAACGCACGTATCGCCGTCGTGCTGGCCACCGGCCTTGACGCCGTCGAAGCCTGCGAAATTGCGACTGCGTATGCCACAGCAGGGGCAGAATACCTCATCGCCACCAGGCTGGACGTGTCGCGGCGCATTGGCAGCGTTCTTTCCGCTGCGATGTCAGGCCTGGCGATGGTTGAAGCTGGTATCGGAGAAGGCGCGGCAGATGGCCTGGTGCCGATGACGGCCGTCTTTCTGGCACACCGGTTGCTCGCCATCCCGCCCATAAGGAGCAGCCCCGTTGAAGTCCGCTGAAGCCCCATCACGTGGCCGCATTGTCGCCATTGCCTCCGGAAAGGGTGGCGTTGGCAAAACGTGGTTTGCCATCACCCTCAGCCACTGCCTGTCGCAAGACCGGTCCCACACCTTGCTATTCGACGCAGATCTCGGCCTGGCCAATGTGGACGTGCAGTTGGGCCTGATGCCAGAGCACGATCTCGGTGCTGTCTTGGGTGGCCGGGCAACACTCGACACAGCCTGCGTTCGCCATCCGGGAGGCTTCGATATTTTGGCCGGCAGATCCGGCTCCGGCGATCTCGCAACGCTGGACGGTTTGGCGCAGGAACGCGTGCAACAACTGTTGCGCCGCGCCGCTTCCCGATACGGGACGGTGATCGTTGACCTCGGCGCAGGGCTGGATCCATTCGTCCGCTCTATATCGGCCATGGCCGACATGGTTCTGGTGGTTGCAACTGACGAGCCCACAAGCATGACAGATGCCTACGCCGTATTAAAACTTCACCAGCGTGATACCGCTCCGCGGGCGCCGGCTGCGCGTATTGTCATCAATCAGGCCACGTCCCTCGCCGCAGGGGATAGAACCTATACATCACTGGCCCGCGTCAGCCAGTCGTTCCTGGGACACACACCCAAGCTGGCTGGCATCATCCGGCGAGATGACCGTGTGCGCGATTCCATCCGTCGACAGACCCTGCTGGCGCTCCGTCATCCATCGTCGCAGGCCTGGCAGGATGTAAGCGCGCTGGCGGCGCGCCTTTGATCGTCAGTTGCCTTGGCGGACGACCACACCAAGCTCCAGCAATGCTTCATCCACGGCCTGAACGAAACGCCGCATATCATCTGGCGTTACATGCCCTATGCAGCCCACGCGAAAGCTTGGTTCAGCCGTGTTGTAGAAGTTGCTGATTGTGAAGCCGCGGCGCTTCAAGGCGATCACGAAGCTGGGCAGCGACCACGCCGGGTCCGGCGGGGCATGGATGTTCACCACGATCGGGCCTTGGTGCGCCTCATCCAGGCAGGGACGCAGTCCCAGATGCTGCATGCCATGCCAAATTTCACGTGCGTTTGCCTGATAGCGCAACAGCCGGGCCCCCTGCCCGCCCTCGGCCTCATAAAAATCCAACGCCAGATCGAACGCCACCACAGCCTGCGCCGCTGGCGTGAAACGGAAGCTATCGCCATCATCCCGTTTTGCCTGCGCAAAGACATCTGCCAGATCGAAGGACCAGCTTCCTGCCTGCCTTGGTGCCAAAAGCCCTTCGTCGCGTACAACGATGAAAACCAGGCCTGGCAGGCCTTCGAGGCATTTGTTGCTGCTGAAGATCGCCGCGTCGATCTCGGGCTGTTCGGCGAGGTTGAGCGGTAGGGCGCCAAACGCCGAAACTGCATCGAGCAGCACATGGCGGCCCTGCGCGCGCACGGCAACGCCAATGGCGCCAGCATCGTTGATCACGCCTGAGCTGGTTTCGCTGTAGACAAGTCCCACATGCGTCGCGTCTGGCGCGGCGTGCATTGCTTCGGCAATCTGTTCCGGTGGTACGGGGCGGCTTTGGTCCACCTCCAGCGGCACTGGCACCCGGCCGCATTCCATCGCAAGCCGTCCCATGCGTTCGGCATACGAGCCGGTCATGGGAATGACGATCTTGCCTCCTTCGGGAATAAAGCTGCGTAAAGCCGCCTCGGTACCAAAATGGCCGCAACCCTGCAGCGGCAGCGCCGTGTGGCTTTCGGCACGGCCGCCGGCGATTTCGCGCACACGCTGCCGCAGCCGGCGCGAAACTGCACGGAAATCGTCGTCCCATGGCGCATAGTCAACCGCCATGGCGGCGCGTACCTCGTCCCGGGTTGTCACGGGGCCGGGAATCAACAAAATCATCGTGAATGCCTTATTGCGAAGCTGGGCTAACGTGCAGTGTCAGCGCGTGGAGGACAGGGCATCGGCGATGCCCTGGACTGAAGGACAAGGATATTGCCATGCCAAGTTTTCTCCAACTTCCCGGTGGCCTGCCGTGGTGGGTCACATTGGCCATTCTCGTTCCTGTCGCACTTTATGGGCTCTTGTTCCTCGCCATGCCGTTCAGCGTGTTTGGGACCAAATCGAGGCTCGAACAGATTGATGCGCGACTGGACGAAATTCAGGAGGAGCTGCGCGGGCTTGCATTGCGGCTGCCAGACCATTCGCAACAGACACCTGCGCTTCCTCCCGCCGGCGCACGCGTTTCGTCAGCGGCTGACGCCTACTTGCCCGCACGGCAGCAGCCGGAGTTGGTCGTGCGCAAGGCGGTGCCAGAGCGTGGCGAAAGGTCTGAACCGCGGCTCGACTGGCCGCGTTGACGTTGCGAACAATGTGGCTGCCAACCATGCAAAGGGAATGAACATGCGCATCAGCGTCGTTCAGATGTGTCCAGGCCACGATAAGGCGAGAAATATCGCGCAGGCGGGCCAACTCATAGAAGCCGCCTTCGTCGATCGCTTTGATATCGTGAGCCTGCCGGAGATGTGGTCCTGCCTCGGCGGAGACCGCGGTCAAAAATTTGCAGAGGCCGAGGAACTTCCGTTGCCCGGCTCCGGCGCACCGGGCGGGGCGGCGTATCGGTTTCTTCGCGACACCGCAGTGCAACTGGGGGCTATCGTGCATGGTGGCTCGATCGGAGAGCGTGGTACTGGCGCTGATGCTGGCAGGCTTTTCAACACCACTTTGGTGTTCGATGCCAAAGGGCATGAAATTGCGCGCTACCGCAAAATTCATCTGTTCGACATTACAACTCCGGATGGCATGGGCTACCGCGAGAGCTCGACCTACGGCGCCGGGAATGAGATCGTAACGTATCAAGCATCCGATATGACCGTTGGCTGTGCCATCTGCTATGATCTCCGCTTTTCTGAGCTGTTCCTTGCGCTGCGCCACGCTGGCACCGAGCTGATCTTCCTCCCGTCGGCATTCACCGTGCCGACCGGCCAGGCGCATTGGGAGGTTCTGATCCGCGCGCGCGCCATCGAGACGCAAAGCTGGATCGCCGCGCCGGCGACCTGGGGAGAGCATCTGGACGCGAAGGGGGAGCCAAGGGTCACGTTCGGCCATTCGATCATTTGCGACCCATGGGGTCGCGTGGTGGCCGAGATGAAAGATGGTACAGGGTCGATCAGCGCCGTGATCGACCGTACCGCAACGGCAAAGATCCGTTGCGATATGCCCGTTCTCCAACATCGCGCAGCCCGGCCAACAATGGCACTTATTGACGCTGGTCGCGCGAAACAGGCCGAGCAGGGCCACGCGGCTTGATCCCGCAACCCGTCAGCGCTGGAATCATGGCTCGAAATATTGCGTTTACGGCATCAGCAACTGCTTTGGCGCAGGAAAGCCTGCAACGGCTCGTTACGGAGCACGGTGATTGCGCACCTGAAATTGCTGACGTTATCGTGGCGTTGGGGGGCGACGGCTTCATGTTGGAGACGCTGCACCGCTTCCTTGGGCAAGATATCGCCGTCTATGGAATGAACTGCGGTTCCGTGGGGTTCATGATGAACGATTTCAGCGAGGTGGACTTGGTCGGACGGCTGTCCCGCGCCCAGGAGGCAATTCTGCATCCGCTGCGAATGACGGCGGTGACGAGTACCGGCCGCGTCGAGGAGGCACTGGCCCTGAACGAAGTCTCCCTTCTGCGCGAACTGCGCCAGGCCGCCAAGATTCGCATCAGTGTGGACGGCCGCGTGCGCCTGCCTGAACTGATCTGTGACGGCGTACTGGTGTCCACCCCGGCCGGATCCACGGCCTACAACCTGAGCGCACATGGGCCAATCGTTCCACTCTCCGCCAACCTGCTGCCCCTGACACCGATCAGCGCTTTCCGCCCCAGACGCTGGCGTGGTGCGTTGTTGCCCAGCACTGCCGATGTGTTGTTCGAGGTTCTCGAAGCCGAAAAGCGCCCGGTTGCCGCGGTGGCCGATGCCAAGGAAGTGCGCGACGTGGTGTCGGTTGCGGTCTGCGAGGACCGGTCGTTACAGGCCCGCATCCTCTTTGATCCTGACCAGGGCTTGTCCGAGCGAATTCTTGCAGAACAGTTCACCGTCTGACGCTGTTCAGGCGGCCGAAAGCTCCAACGGTTCAGTGGACTGGGCCTCGAAACCGCGAGCCCGGCCGGGCGCTGCAAGCGTTGCATCCACGGGTTCGCGCAGCATATAGCCGCGGCCCCATACGGTGCCAATCAGGTTATCGGCGCCTGCCAGCTGCAGCTTTTTGCGCAGCTTGCAGATGAACACATCGATGATCTTCATCTCCGGCTCATCCATCCCGCCATAGAGGTGGTTCAGGAAGGCCTCCTTCGTCAGCACCATGCCTTTGCGCAGCACAAGCAGTTCGAGGATGGCGTATTCCTTGCCGGTGAGATGAACCTGGCGGTCCGCTACCAGCACCTCCCGGCTGTCAAGATTAAGGCGCAATGTGCCGATCTGAAGGCTGGGCTGGCTGAAGCCCTTGCTGCGCCGGACGATGGCCTGCATCCGGGCCAACAACTCCGACTTGTCGAACGGCTTGGTGATGAAGTCGTCCGCACCCGCGCCCAAGCCTTTGACCTTCGCCTGTGGGCGCGACAGGCCAGACAGGATCAAAACCGGCACATCGATACGTGCTGCCCGCATCCGACGCACGACGTCATACCCTTCCATATCCGGGAGCATGAGGTCCAGCACGACGATGTCGTAGTCGTAATGACGAACCAGCTCCAACGCCTCCTCCCCTGTGTCGGCGAGGTCAACCACCGACCCACCAGATTTCAGCATCATCGAGATGCCACGGGCTGCAGTGATATCGTCTTCAACCAGGAGAACGCGCATCGAAGCCCCCTTCTTACTACCTGGAGTTGTTTTATCATTGAACGTTTTGAAAAATCCACACTTTTTTCATCCTTTGGTTGTATTTTTTCTATAATTGAAATCTCAATTTTGATAATTTAAATCAAAGTTTCAGAGTTTTGGAGGATTCTTGGCCTATATCCCAATCGCCGCACGATGCGATGCCGCCTGTGCGGCGTTGGCAGACATCTCCCCTGTCCGCCTGGAAGGGCAGATTTCTGCCGTTTCCGGGCTGATGGTGGAGGTGTCCGGGCTATCCTGCCACGCATCCGTTGGCGATCGGATCACGCTGCAAGCCCGGTCTCGCGCCCAGGTTGCAGCAGAGATCGTCGGCTTTCGCGGAGGCATGGCGCAGGCAATGACGTTCGCACCCACGGACGGCCTTGGGCCTGGAAGTCTGGCCACGATGACGGCACTGCGGTCACCCGCCCTGAACTCCATGACCGGCCATGGTCACCGCCTGGCCGTCAGCGATGGCTGGATCGGGCGTGTGGTGGATCCGCTGGGCCAACCGCTCGATTGCGGCCCCGCCCCGCCGCGCGGCGCCACTGCGAGGCTGGTTCGATCGCCGCCGCCGGCCCCCACATCACGCGCTCGTCTGGGGGATAGGCTGAGCCTTGGCGTGCGCGTGATGGATATCTTCACCACATGCCGGAAGGGCCAGCGGCTTGGGCTGTTCGCCGGCTCCGGCGTTGGCAAATCCACATTATTGGCCATGCTCGCACGCCACACGGACTGTGATGTGGCCGTGCTTGCGCTGGTCGGCGAACGTGGACGCGAAGTGCGGGAGTTCATCGAGGACGATCTCGGCCCCGACGGACTCGCACGCTCGGTCGTCGTTATCGCAACCTCTGACCAGTCCCCCTTGATGCGGCGTGAGGCCGCGTATTCGGCCATGACGATCGCTGAACATTTCCGGGACCAGGGTAAAAGCGTGCTGCTGATGATGGACAGCGTTACGCGGTTCTGTCTTGCTTTGCGTGAAATTGGCCTGTCTGCCGGGGAGCCGCCGGCTACGCGCGGTTATCCGCCCAGCGTGTTCGCCGAACTGCCACGCCTGTTGGAACGTGCCGGGCCGGGGCCGATGGTGGATGGGCGAGCCGGCCACATCACCGGCCTGTTCACCGTTCTGGTGGAGGGTGACGATCATAATGAGCCGGTGGCCGACGCGGTGCGCGGCATTCTCGATGGGCATGTGATCCTGGATCGCCGCATTGGCGAGACCGGGCGGTATCCAGCGGTGGCTGTGTTGCGATCACTCTCGCGCGCCGTGCCTGGCTGCAACAGCGTTGAAGAAAACGCATTGACACGGCAGGCACGCTCGATGCTCGCGCTGCATGCCGACATGGCCGATCTGATACGGCTTGGCGCGTATCGCACCGGCACCGATCCTGCGGTTGATGAGGCGATCCGCGTGGTGCCACTTATAGAAACGATCCTGCGGCAGGACCGGCAGGACGCTACCGGGATCTTAGATAGTTTTGCCCAACTGCGGCAGGCACTTACCCCATCCGAGGAAGGCTGAACATGGCGCGCGATTCCCTCAAAACCGTGATGCAACTGCGCCAGATCGACGTGGACGGGGCGCGGGCCGAGTTGATGCGGCTTGAATCCCTGGCCCACGATGCCCGTATGAAGGAGCGTGCCGCGGTTCTGGCGATTCAGACCGAGATGAACGCCGCCGCCCGGCTGCATGCCGACGATGCCACGGTCGAGGCGTTCGGGGCGTGGCTGCCCACCGGGCGTGCGGCTGTTACCCGAGCACGGGCGCAGCTTGGCCGTTTCGAACAGGATGCGGCGCAGGCGCGCGCCACTCTCAACCTGGCGCGGGCCGGTGCCGAGGCGGTGGAGAAGCTGATGGCGGAGCGAGAGAAGCTGGCATCAGAGCATGAAATGCGGCGACAGCAGGCGTTGCTGGACGAAGCGGCCGCACGCGCCCGGCCTCGTCTATTTTCCAGCCAATGACTACGCCGCCGCCGCCGCCGACGGAGCTTCGGCTATCACGCCGGAATTTTCTTGTAGAACAACGTTGTTCCACTCAAAGACCCGTCAGGATTATAGGCAAAATCTGGAATCGAGCCAACCTCCAGCCAGCCCATGGACCGATACACCGCATCGCCGGCGCTGCCGGTGGTGGTGTCCAGCACCATCAGCCAGCGCCCTGCCGCCCTCGCCTCTGTTTCGGCCGCCTGCAGCAGCACGCGCGCAATCCCGCGCCGGCGCATGTTGGGGCTCACCAACATTTTTTGCAGGTCCAGGCGATGCGGCTGGTTGGGTGGCATATCCAGGTCGAGCATGACTGTGCCGGCCATCACGCCGTCCAACCAGGCGACGAGGACCACCCTCTTGCCGGCGGCGATATCGCTGGCCTTGCACCGATAGAACGTTTCAGCATCGGCCAACTCAAAAGGCGGCATGAACGAGACGGAGGCGCCATCGTCCACGCAGGCCTTCAGAAGCCGACCCAGCGCTCGGGCGCCGGAGGCAGCGGCGGCGGTATCGAGCGCGCGCACAACGATGCCGGACACCGGTTTGGCGTAGTGGAATTCGAGCGAGTTGGATTTATCGTTCAAAATTCGAATGGCACCCGCACGCACGAAGCCATGTCGTTGATAGAAACGATGCGCGCGGTCGAATCGCGTATCGGTCCAGAGATCGAGCGTCGCGGCACCCATCGCGCGGGCATGCGACTCAGCGGCGGCAATAAGCTGCACGGCGACGCCGGTGCCGCGCTGGGTGGCGGCCACGTACATCTTGCACAATTCCCAGGTGCTGCGGCTGGCGCCCTGGCCCGGCCGCGTGGCCACCATGCCGACCAATACGCCGTCGTGCTCGGCCGCCCAGACACGGCCGCCGGCCCTGGCAAAATAGCTGGCGAGGGCGCGGAGTTCGGGCACTTCGCCGTCAAGGTCCATCACGCAGCCCGGATATTCGGCCCAGCACGCATCGACGAGGCGGATGAAGCCATCCGCGTCGTCGTCACGTCCGTTGCGGAGAATCAATGAAGGCCCTTCACGAAATCCGCGATCCGAATCATCGCACGGTCAAGGCTTTCGTCGTCGGTGGCGTAGCTGATGCGCACATACGGGGACATGCCGAAGGCGGCGCCAGCCACCAGCGCCACATGCGCCTCGTCCAGCAGGGCCAAGGCAAAATCGCCGTCCGTCGCCAGCAGTTTGCCACCGGCCGTGGTGCGGCCGATGCAGCCGGCGATGTTGGGGAACACGTAGAACGCACCCTCCGGCTTATGGCAGGCGATACCGGGAATGGCATTCAGGGCCGCCACCACGCGGTCACGCCGCGCACGGTAGCTGGCGGCCATTTCAGCCACCACGGTTTGCGGGCCTTCCAGCGCTGCCACCGCAGCCGCCTGGCCGACCGACGATACGCCGGCGGTGGCATGGCCCTGCAAGGCCACCATCGCGCGGATCAAGTCCTTCGGCCCGGCCGCGAATCCGATGCGCCAGCCCGTCATGGCATAGGTTTTGGACACGCCGCAGATCGTCACGATCCGGTCACGCAGATCCGGCGCCACCTGGGCGAGCGTGGTGAATTCGAAGCCGTCATAGACAAGATGCTCATACATATCGTCCGACATCAGCCAGACATGCGGATGCTTGCGCATCACGGCCGCAATGGCTTCCAACTCCTCCCGCGTGCAGGCGGCGCCGGTGGGGTTGTTGGGCAGGTTGAGGATCAGCCATTTGGTCTTTGGCGTGATCGCGGCGTCCAGATCCTCTGGCCGGAGCTTGAAGCCGTTGTTCTGCGGGCATGTCACGTGCACCGGCACGGCGCCGGCGATGCGGGCCATCAGGCCGTAGGCCGCCCAATACGGCGCCGGAATCACGACCTCGTCGCCTTCGTTCAGGGTTGCCATGTAGGCATTGTAGATTGCCTGCTTGCCGCCGTTGGAGACCATGATCTCGTCCAGCGCGTAGTCCAGATTGCGATCGCGCTTGAATTTGCGCTGCACCGCCAGCTTCAAGGCGGGCGTGCCGTCCTGTGGCGGATACTTGGTCTGGCCGTCCAGAGCTGCTTGATAGGCCGCATCGATGGCATGGCGCGGCGAGTGGAAATCCGGCTCGCCGATGGTGAGCTGGATCACGTCATGACCGGCTTCCCGCAATTCGCGCGCCTTGATGGTCATGGCAACGGTGGCGGCGGTTTTGCTGCGAGCCATGCGGTCGGCGAATCCGGGGCGTTCCACAACGTCGCTCATCGCGCTTATTTCATCCCACGGCAAAAATTTTGGATCCGCGTGCAAGCCTCACGCAGGCTTTCGGTGTCGGTGGCGTAGCTGATGCGGAAATGGCCGGGATAGATGAAGGCCGTGCCGTGCACCGCGGCCACGCCGTGCTCCTCCAGCAACGCGATGACAAAATCCTCGTCGTTGTTGATGAGCGTACCGCCGGCGGTGGTCTTGCCGATGCAGCCATGGATGGACGGGAACACGTAGAATGCGCCTTCGGGCTTGGCGCAGACGATGCCATGGGCCTCGTTCAGCATATCCACCACCAGGTCGCGGCGCTGCTTGTAGACAGCCACCATCTCGCCGATGAATTCCTGCGGGCCTTCAAGAGCGGCCACCGCGGCGGCCTGGCTGATGGAGGAGGTGTTGCTGGTGGACTGGCTCTGCAGCTTGTCCATCGCCTTGGTCATCGCCAGCGGTGCGCCCGCAAAGCCAATACGCCAGCCGGTCATGGCATAGGCCTTGGAGCAGCCGTTCATGGTAACGGTGCGGTCGCGCAGTTTTGGTTCCACCTGGACGATGGTGGCGGGCACGAAACCGTCATAGGCGAGCTTCTCGTAGATGTCGTCGGTGAACACCCACACATTGGGATGCCGCAGCAGCACGTCGCAGATGGCGCGCAGATCCTCGGCGGAATAGGCGGCGCCGGTCGGGTTGCAGGGGTTGTTGATGAACACCCATTTCGTACGCGGCGTGATCGCGGCCTCCAGATCCTCGGCGCGCAATTTGAAACCGTTGTTCTGGCCGCAGGGCACGAACACGGGCGTGCCATCGGCCAGCGCCACGATATCGGGGTAGGATACCCAGCACGGGGTGGGGATGATCGCCTCGTCGCCGGCGTTCATCGTCGCCACCATGGCGTTGTAGATCACCTGCTTGCCGCCGGTGGAGATGATGATCTCCTCCGGTTTGTAGTCGAGCCCGGAGTCGCGGCGGAACTTTTCGGCAACTGCCCTACGCAGGGCCGGCGTGCCGGCGACGTCGGTGTATTTCGTCTCGCCGTTCTGGATCGCGGCGATCGCCGCGTCCTTCACGAACTGGGGGGTATCGAAATCGGGCTCCCCTGCGGCCAGCGAGATGATGTCGCGACCCTGGGCTTTTAACGCGCGCGCCTTGGTCGAGATGGCGATGGTCAGGCTGGGGCTGACACGGTCAAGGCGCTCGGCGGTGAGATGCATGAAACTCTCGATATGGCGATGAGGGATGAACGGCGTCGCAAAAGGCTGCAACAACGTAGAACCGAGATGGTGCGCGGGCAACCTTGCACCGGCGCAGGCGCGCCCCGATCTCGATGACATGTGCGGCCGTTATGTCTTTTACCGTCCGATCGACGAGATCAGGGCCATCTTCGCCGCGATGGGCGAGATGCCCAATTTCGAGCCAAGCTGGAACGTGGCCCCCACGCAGTTGGCGCCCGTGGTGCGGCGGCATCCCAAAACCGGGGAGCGGCGCATCGACCTGCTGCGATGGGGCCTTGTTCCGCATTTCGTGGAGGACCCCGCTTCCTCGCGCCAGCCCATCAACGCGCGCAGCGAGACGGCCGCGACCTCGCCGATGTTCAAGGGCGCGCTGGAACGCCGACGCTGCCTGGTGCCGGCTGACGCTTTCTATGAGTGGACCAGCGCGGGGAAGACCAAGCAGGCCCATGCCGCGGCCCGTGCGGACGGCCAGCCGATGGCGCTGGCCGGCATCTGGGAAGGCTGGCGTGGCGCCGACGGCATGGTGATGCGCAGTTACGCCATTCTTACCACAACTTCTTGCCCGGCCCTGGCGCATCTGCATGCGCGCATGGCGGTGGTGCTGGAGCCCAATGACTGGCCGCTCTGGCTGGGCGAGACCGAAGGCGATGTGGGCGCACTCATGCGGCCATCGGAGGCTGCGTTCCGGGTTTGGACGGTTGGGCCGCGCGTTGGAAATGTGCGCAACAACGATTCTTCGCTGTTGGATTCGTGGGAGCCTACAGTGGAAAGCCAGCCATTCCTCTGACTTGCGCGGCGGTTGCCCCGTTTTGGCGCAGGGTGCGAATGCCGACCGCGCGATCGCGCTTGGCGAGGCGTTGGCCCGTGGGGTCGGTGAGCAGGGCGTGATGCCGGTAGGCGGGGACGGGCCAGCTCATGATGCGCTGCAGCAGGTTGTGCAACGGCACCGTTTCACCCAGGTCCGCGCCGCGGGTCACCAAGGTTACGCCCTGCAAGGCATCGTCATGGGTGACGCAGAGATGGTAGCTGGCCGGCGTGTCGCGCCGCCCTATCACGACATCGCCGGCGTGGAGCGGATCAGCACCGACCTGGCCCAGGCTGGCCCAGCATGCCGCCACGTCCAGCCGCCAGGCGTGTTTGTCGCCGGCGCGGATGGCGCGTTGCGCGGCGGTGAGCCGGCGACACGTGCCCGGATAAATGGCACTTCCCGCGCCGTGTGGTGCCGACGCGCTGGCTGCACTATCGGCCCGGCTGCAAAAGCACGGGTAGGCCAAGCCACGACCGGCCAGATTGGCGATGGCAGCATGGTAGTCGGCAAGATGTTCGGTTTGCACCCGGATGTCGCCATCCCAGTCCAGCCCGAGCCATTTCAGATCCTCGATGATGGCAGCGATGTATTCGGGGCGGCAACGCTGGGTGTCGATATCTTCGATTCGCAACAGGAAGCGGCCGCCAGATTTGCGGGCGGCGTACCAGGCAAACAAGGCCGAATGGGCGCTGCCCAGATGTAGATGGCCAGTCGGGCTTGGCGCAAAGCGGGTCACGATCTCCATGCATTCAGGCTAGAACAAACGCGGTCGAGGAGAAATCAGATGGATGACGCCATGCGGTGGGGCCCCGGCGAGGGCAAGGCAGCGCAACTTGTCGTGCTGCTGCACGGGCTGGGCGCCGATGGCGCGGATTTGATCGACCTGGCGCCGAGTTGGTCGCACGCCTTGCCCCATGCCGCCTTCGTGGCCCCGCATGCGCCCGAGCCCTACGCCGAGGGCGGATCTGGGCGGCAGTGGTTCGCCCTGTGGGGCCGCAGTGACGCCGAACGTGCGGCGGGCGCAGAGGTGGCACGCGCGTGGCTGGACCGGTTCATCGACTCCGAGTTGCTGCGGCTCGGGGTGGCTGACTACGCCATCATGGGGTTCAGCCAGGGTGCCATGATGGCGCTGCATGTCGGCCTCCGCCGCAGTGTTGCACCAAGGGCCATTCTGGCATTCAGCGGCGCATTGCTCGCCCCGGAGCGGTTGGCCGAGACACGCAACCACGCCCCCGTTCTGCTGGTGCATGGCGAGGCCGACTCGGTGGTTGCAGCCGATCTGTCCCGCGCGGCGGCCGCGGCGTTGACCGCACACGGCATCCCAACACAGACCGTGTTTTGTCCGGAACTTGGCCACGGCATCAATGAAGCCGGCTTGTCATCCGGCGCAATTGCGCTGCAACGCGGGTTTTCCATATCATGACGCAACCGTGAAACCCCGCCCGTCTGACTTGCGATGGCCCCATCGAGATGCGATATACCGATGAGTTGATGGTGGCGTTCCAAGATCTTTGGTTGGCTGACTGAAAGCACCACTGCATCTTGTGTCCCGCCCGCGAGGGAGTGGCTTTTGCCCGACGGTGGACAGCATTTTCCAGCGCTTGTACTGAATGCGGATTTTCGCCCTCTTTCCTATTTTCCGCTGTCCGTGTGGTCGTGGCAGGACGCCGTGAAGGCCGTGTTCCTGGATCGCGTTTCGGTTCTGAACGAATACGAGACCGAGGTGCATTCGCCGTCGATGACGATGCGGCTGCCCAGTGTGATTGCGCTGAAGGACTATATCCCGGCTGCTCGCAAGCCGGCGTTCACCCGCTTCAACGTGTTTCTTCGCGATGCCTTCGAGTGCCAGTATTGCGGGGAGCGGGAGCCGGCACCAAACCTCACCTTCGACCACGTGATCCCGCGCTCTCGCGGGGGGCGAACCACGTGGGAGAACGTGGTTACCGCCTGTGGGCCGTGCAATCTGCGGAAGGGTTCGGCGTTGCCTCGGGAGTGCCGGATGCATCCGCGCAAGCCAGCGCGTCAGCCGAGCACGTGGGAGTTGCAGGACAATGGGCGGGGGTTCCCGCCAAATTTCCTGCACGAAAGCTGGCGGGATTATCTTTATTGGGATTCCGAATTGGAGTCGTGAGAGCTTGAGATGGTTGTAGCCGACCCCGGCATCAGACTCGCTCGGATACCTCGATTGCCGCTTTGCAGCCAGCCTTGATCACCCTGGTCAGCATCCGATAGGCGAAGGCCTGCTCGGCGCCATGCTCCAGGCCGATGTCGCGATGCTCGAGTTCCTCGGCGCGGAAGGTTTCAATTTTGTCGCGCAGGGGCGCCTCGTCCGCGCCGAGCCGGGCCGACTGCGCGGCGTAATGCGCATCGATCGTCTCCTCCACGGCCACGGTGCAGGCCATCGCCGCCTTCTCGCCCATCGCAGCGGTGATGGCGCCCAATGCGAAGCTCGCGACACTCCACAGTGGCAGCAAAGCGGTCGGGCGCACACGACGCTTCGCCACAAGCTCGGAGAACGTGTCCAGATGGACCTGCTCCTGCGCCTTCATGTGCCGGAGGATGTCGCCTTTGGCGCCGCGGCCGAGCACGGCGATCTGCCCGGCATAGATGCGAGATGCCGCGTATTCGCCGGCGTGATCGACGCGGATCATCCGCTCAAGATCCTGGCGCGGGGTAAGGCTTCCGGGAAGGGGGGTCTCTGTCATGGCGGGCTCCTGCGATTGCGCACCGCAAAGATGGCGAGCCCGGCGGCAAGCGCCAGGGCGTAGATCACGTTCATTTCCGCCATGGACACTGGAATCGACGCAATGAGATAGGTCGGCTCGTCGCATGGCTTGGACGGCGTGGCGGGCATCCGTGCAAGACGCTCGGAAATGGACAGGCCCCGCAAATTCGGCGCCATGCATTCAGGCAGCGGGCTGGGCCACCAGCCGTGTTCCACGCCCACATGCACGAAGCCGGCCCCAGCGGCCGCCAGCAGCAGCAGGATGCAGGCCCATAGCACCACCCAGCCCAACCGGCGCGGCAGGACCAGACCCACCAGCGCCAGGACCAGAACCATGCGGTAGGGCCAGCGCTCCACCAGGCACAGGGCGCAGGGCACCAGACCGCCAAAGCGCTCGCTGCCCAGCGCCAGGCCGAGGGCTGCCGCGGCTGTGAGGGCGCAGATGCAAAGGGCGAAGCGGAGCCTGGGGATCATCATGTGACAGGATATGATCGCCTCGGCGGATCACGGCAAGTTGCTCCGACCCACCCCCTCGCCTAGCCTTCGCACAACGGGGGAGACGAGAATGATCAAGCTATGGGGCCGCGCCAATTCCAGCAACGTGATGAAGGTGATCTGGCTGCTGGAGGAACTGGCCCTGCCCTATCACCGCGTCGATGTCGGCGGGCCGTTCGGCGGCACGGGCACAGCAGAATACCGCGCCATGAACCCGCTGGGCGTGGTGCCGAGCGTGGAGGATGACGGGATGGCGCTGTTCGAGAGCAACGTGATCCTGCGCTATTTGTGCAATGCCCATGCGCCACAGACCGCCTTTTATCCAGCGGATCCCATAGGGCGGGCGCGGGTGGAGATGTGGATGGATTTCCAACAGACCGCGATCAACCGGCCGCAATCGACGGTGTTTCAGGGCCTGGTGCGCACGCCGCCGGACAAGCGCGACAATGCCGCCATCACGGCCGCGATCGCCGAGGCGGCCAGCATATGGGGCATTCTGGACGATCGCCTCGCCCGGCAGGATTATATCGCGACCGGGACTTTCTCGTTGGCCGACATGACCTTCGGCGTGCACGTGCATCGCTGGCTCAACCTGGAGATTCC
>JBBROR010000023.1:0-21335 GCA_038229175.1 Acetobacterales bacterium
CATCTGCCCGGCGAACACATGGTCCACCTGCTCGCCCGGCATGGTGGACATCGGATAGGTTGTGCCGTCCTTCACCGTGTTCATCCAGTGATCCCGGTGCGTGTCGTCGAGGAACAGCGAGCCCTCGGTGCCCGTGATCTCAATCCAGGTGGCGCAGAAATTGGGATACGACGGCGGCAGGTTCCAGCCGCCGCCGATGACGACCAAAGTGCCGTCATCCATCGTGACATTCGACCACATCACGTCGTACGAGCCATTGACGGCCTGCATGAAGCCGTAGCCGCCCTGCGCGTAAACCTTGATCGGCTTGGCCGGCTCCAGCAGCCAGAACACGAGATCAAGGTCATGCGTGCTTTCCATCGCCGCCGGCGACATCCGCACGCGCGCCGCAATCTTCTTGCCGAGCGAGCGCGACAGATGCCGGCTGACCATCACGCTCACCACCCGGCCCAGCGTGCCGTCGGCGATCTTCTTCTTGGCGTAGGCCACCTTGGGATTGAATCGCTGCGAATAGCCGATGGTGAACTTCACGTTGTTCTGCCTGGCGATGCCGATCAGCTCGTCCGCCTGCCAGAACTCCATGGCGATCGGCTTTTCCAGCAGCACGTGCTTGCCCGCCTTCAGGCAGTCCCGCGCGATGGGATAGTGCGTGGGCTCTGGCGTGGTGGAAATATACACCACCTCGACCGCCGGGTTCGCCACAATCTCCTGATAGTCGAGCGTGGCGGTGGCGGGGTTGACCAGCGCCTTCATCTCGGCAAGCCGGTCTGGGCGGATCTCGGCGATATGCAGCCGATCGACCAGCGCCGACCGGGAAAGGGTTTCGGCGCGGATGCCGCCACACCAGCCGGTGCCGATCACCGCCACTTCCATATGTCTTGCCACGGCCGACCCTCCGATGTTGTTTTTGCGGCCCTGAACGCACCAGGGTCCGATTTTGATTATCATGTGATAGCAAGTGTGCCACGGCAACAAGAAGCGAATGACCACCACGCCATCGTCAAAGCCCATTGTCGGCGTCATCGGTCGCAAAGCCTGCTTTCCGGCCGGCGATGGCGGTGGCAGCAGCGCCAGCATGATGCTGGAACGCTGTCGACATCGGTAGCCGAAGCAAAGCACAAGACCGCTGATTCGTTTCCGGTCAGGCCTGAGACAGACGATCCATCGCCGCGCGCGCCCTGGCGATGATTGCACTCCAAGCACCCGCCCTGATATCGCCAACCGGCGCGAGCCATGAGCCGCCCACGGCGACCACGTTGGGCAGCGCCAGGTAGGCGCCCATATTTGCCGGCGTGACGCCGCCTGTGGGGTTGAAACGCACACCCGGAAAAGGCCCGGCAAGGGATTTCAGCATGGCGACGCCGCCGAGTTGCCGTCACATACTGCACCTGCACGCCGAGGCGGGCGACATAAAGTGCCGTATTCAGCGTGTCCCCGCCAAAGCCACGCAAAATGCTGCCGTCGGGATGCTCCGACAGCTCGATCATGCATTCACCCACGCAGGCCATCGTATGGTTCATTCTGCGTTAAAAGACGCCCTCTCAACCCTTGCAAGACGCCGCCCGCCCGCGCGACCGCGAATAACGAAGTCGCTTGCGCACACCTGTCGGCACTGGTGCCAACGATGCCGTGCCAACCTGCACGGGCCCTACGGAGATCGTGCATCACGCCAATGGTCCGCGGCCAGCTTCAGTGCCGTGCGCGCATGGGTCTCAAGGACGTCGACTCCACGAACGCATACAAGACGTTTCACCTGGGCTAATGCTTTACCAAAGGGCCATGACGAGCGCCCGTCGTTCAGGAGACATTCATGGTTGCGATCTCGCCGGTCCGCTACGGCATCCTCGGCGCCGCCAATATCGCGCGCTCGTTCATCCGCGGCATGGCAGGGTCCTCGCGCGCCACGATCGACGCCGTGGCAAGCCGGACAGAGGGCAAGGCCGCCGCCTTCGCATCCGAAATGGGCATCCCCCGCCACCACGCCAGCTACGAGGCCCTGCTGGCGGACCCGGCAATCGAGGCTGTCTACATTCCCCTGCCAAACGATATGCACGCCGAATGGGCGATCCGCGCGGCCGAAGCCGGCAAGCATGTGCTGTGTGAAAAGCCGATGGCCGTGGGGGCCGCCGATGCCCAGGCCATGTTCGACGCCGGGCGTTCGCATGGTGTGCATGTGGTCGAGGCGTATCCCTATATGTCCCAGCCGCAGACTTTGCACACCCGCGCGCTGCTCGCCGAAGGCGTCATCGGGCGAATTCAGCTGGTCACCGCAGCGTTCGGCTTCAGCCTGCTGTCGCCCGAGGGCACGCCATTGGGGGACCCTACCAATATCCGGCTGAACCCGGCGCGGGGCGGCGGCAGCCTGCTCGATGCCGGCACCTATTCAATGAGCATGTTGCGCATCGCGGTGGGCGAACGTCCCACCCGCGTGTTCGCCACCGGCCGCTTCACGCCAGGCGATGTGGACCAGACGATCGTGGCGATTGTTGAATTCCCGTCCGGCGCCATCGGCCAGCTCAGCAGCACCATGGCGGCCGCCCAGCATCGCCATGCCGTGATCGTGGGCACCGCCGGCGTGATCGAGACAAATTATGCAAACCACGCCCCCGCCACCGGCGAGCTCACCCTGCGGCTCAAGCGTGGAGCTCCCGGCACCATTCCGTTCGAGACGATCACCCTGGCGGGCGGCGACGGCTTTGGGGCAGAAGGCGAAGCATTCGCCCGCATGATCCGTGAGGGCGCATCGTGCTGGAACGGCGCCAGCGAGGCAGAATCGATCGACACCGCACTGGCGCTGGAAGCCCTGGCCGAAAGCGCCCGCAATGGTGGATGGGTCGATCTGCCGGCCTGAAAATCGGTTGGCTCAAGCCTTGCGTAGGGTTGTGGGACTGCTCACGATCGAGAGGTTTGTGGAGATGTGCAATTGGGGTGGCTGAGGCGGCATTCACGCTCTGAGCGGGGGCAGTACGCGATGTTCGCAATGCTGCTCGCACTTGGCGCGTGGGGCATTCTGGCCGGCGCCCAGGCGATGCCGTATCGTTGGCAGTGGCATCGCGTGCTGCCCTATCTCTACAAAACCTATGAAGGCGCGATTTATATGGGTCCGCTGCCAAAGGGCCTCGGCGTCACGCTGGCCATCTCGGCGCAGGGATTTGTGGTGGCCCTGATGGCGGGGCTGCTGGCGGCGCTGCTGATGCTGTCCCACAGCACCGTCGGCAAAACCCTGGCGCGCTGCTATGTGGAGCTGATCCGCAACACGCCGCTGCTGGTGCAGCTTTACCTGTTCTATTTCGTGCTCGCGCCCATCCTGGGCATCGGGCGCCAGACCACCGGCGTGCTGGCGCTGGGCCTGTTCGAAGGCGCGTTCGCCGCCGAGATCATCCGCGCCGGCATTCTGGCCGTGCCGCGCGGCCAGTCGGAGGCCGCGCTGAGCCTTGGCATGAAGCCCTGGCAGGTGACGCGGCGCGTGGTTCTGCCGCAGGCCATACGCATCGTGCTGCCACCGCTCACCAGCCTTTCGATCAGCCTGGTGAAGCATTCGGCCATCGTGAGCGCGATTGCGATCTTCGACCTCACCAACGAAGGCCGCAACGCCATCGCCGACACCTACATGACATTCGAGATCTGGTTGACGGTGGCCGCAATCTATCTTGTCGTAACAACCTGCATGTCCCAGCTTGCCCGCCTACTCGAAACCCGCCTCGCCCTTTCCCGCACAACCTGACCAAAAAGGATCTCCCATGTTCCGCAGAACGCTGCTTCACGCCGCCGGCGCCGCTGCCCTGGTGGGCATGGCCCGCCCCTCCCTCGCCGCCACGCCGCTGATCGACGAGATCAGGTCCCGCGGCGTGCTGCGCGCCGGGCTGTCCACCTTCGTGCCATGGGCGATGCGCGACAAGCAGGGCAAGCTGATCGGCTACGAGCTCGATGTCGGCACCAGGCTCGCCGCCGATCTCGGCGTGAAATACGAGCCCATGCCCACGGCGTGGGACGGCATCATCCCAGCCCTGCTGTCCGGCAGCTTCGACCTCATCATCGGCGGCATGACAGTCACGCCAGCGCGCGAGCAGAGCGTGGATTTCACCGAGGCGTATTCCTTCACCGGCATCGCCATCGTCGCCAGCAAGAAGGTGGCGCCGGGGCTGACAACGCTGGAAGCCTTCAACAGGCCCACGGTCACCTTGGCGGTACGGCGCGGCACGGGGGCGGTAACCCTGGTGCAGGAAAAGCTGCCGCTCGCCACCTTGCGCCAGTTCGACGACGACGCGCCGGCGCTGCAGGAAGTGCTGAACGGCAACGCGGCCGCCTGGCTCACCAGCACGCCCAAGCCGGCCTTCGCGGCGGTCGATCATCCGGATGCGCTCTATCTGCCCCTGGAAAAGCCGATCACCGCCCAGCGGGACGCCATGGCGATCCGCAAGGGTGAAGCCGCCACGGTGGCCGTGCTCAACACGTGGATCGCCGCGCGCAAGGCCGATGGCTTCCTGGCCGAGCGCTTCCACTTCTGGTTCGAGCAGCGCTCCTGGCTGACCCAGGTGCAGAGCTGACACAACGCCCGCTGCCACCGCAAAAGACAGCCCGCAACCGCTTCGGCTGGCTCGATGCGGTGGTGCTGCTGGTGCTGGCTGGCTTTATCGGATTCGTGATTTTCCGGGTCCAGACGGTGCTCAACTACCGCTGGGCCTGGGCGTCGATCCCGAACTACATCCTGCGTTGGGACCCGGAACGCGGCTGGGTGGCGAACCTACTGTTGCAGGGGCTGGCCACCACGCTTCGCCTGAGCCTGTGGAGCATGGCGCTGGCAAGCCTGTTCGGCGTGCTGATCGCCACCGGGCGCATCGCACAGAACCGGCTGCCGCGCCTTATCTCCGGCACCTATGTCGAACTGATGCGCAACACGCCGCCGCTGGTGTTGATCTTCGTCGGCTATTTTTTCGTCTCCAGCCAGCTCATGCCGCTGCTCGGCATCGATGCCTTCGTGCGCGGCGCATCGCCGGAGGTGCTGCAGGTGATCTCCGTCGCCTTCGGTGAGCCCCGCCTGCTCAAGAATTTCATCAGCGCCACCATCGTGCTGGCGCTGTTCGAGGGCGCCTATGTCGCGGAAATCCTGCGCGGCGGCATACAATCCGTCGAGGTGGGCCAGTGGGACGCCGCTTCGGCGCTGGGCCTCACGCGCTGGCAGTCGCTCCGCCGCGTCATCCTGCCACAGGCCGTGGCCCGGATGGTGCCGCCATTGGGCGGACAGACAATCTCGCTGATCAAGGATAGCTCGATCATCTCCCTGATATCGATCCAGGACCTGACCTTCATGGCCAACGACGTGGCAGCTTCAACCACGCGGGTGTTCGAAACCTGGATCACCGCATCCGCAATGTATTTCGCAGTGTGCTTCACGCTGTCACTGGGGTTTCGGAAGCTCGAACGACGACTGGCACGGTGAGGCCCGCCATCGTCGCGGTAATCTCGCATGCCTCCCGCACGCCGGTCACCCCATCCGCCACCGCCTCGCCCGTCAGCGCGCCGAATTTGAAACCGTGGCCGGAACACGCGCTGGCGAGCCAACCCTTCGCACCCAGCGGGCGAATGACGAAACGATCCTGCGGCATCATCGTGTAAAAGCAGGATTTCACCTCCAGCACCCGGTACGCATCGAAATCCGCCAATGCCAGTCTCGCGGCTTCTAGAATTCGGTCGCGCTGCGCCGATGTCGGAATGCGCGGCGCATCGGGATCGCCGTCATCGACCTGATCGTAATCCCCCGCCTTCAACCGCGAGCCGCTGCGGGGCGGCAGAATATACACGCCGCCGGATGCGGTGGGCAGGCGGTTGAGCAACAGCGGCGCCGTCTGCCATGCCGCGAAAAGCGAAGCCGGCGGTTCCAGATACGCCACGGTCTGCACGGTGGTCCGAGGCTTTTCGCTGATGGAGCCGAGCAGTTTCTCCACCCAGGCGCCGGCCGCCACCACCACGGCATCGCCAGACCATCCATCGATCGTTGCATGGTCAGGGTCGACGGCCGCCACATGGGTGTTGGCATGCAGGGTCACCCCCGCCGCCTTCAGATGGCGGGCAAGATCGATCACGATCCGATCGGCCAGCAGCATGCCTGATCCCTGGGTCTGCACCACGCGGAGCAGGCTGTCACGGTTCACCATCGGCAAGGCATGGGCCACGTCACCGAGCGGAATGTCACGATAGGCGATGCCCATCTCGTCCAGCGATGCAGAAACATGGCTGTACCAGTCGAGCTCCATGCGCAGACAATAGGTCGCCGGCGCCGACACGAAATGACAGGTGCCAAGGTCTGCCCAAAGCCTTTCCCACGCGGCAAAGGCGGCCGGAATCATCCGCGCATAACCGCGCATCGCACCATACGCATGGCGGATGATGCGGTGCTCGTCGAACGATGACGACAAAGGGTTGGGAATTGGCCCCTGGTCGAACACCGTCACGTCGTGGCCACGCTTCGACAGCGCCCAGGCGGTGCAAAGGCCGTTGATCCCGCCACCCACGATTCCAATCTTCATGGGCCCGTTCTCCGGCCTTCGTTGCGCGCGAAAATAGCGTTGGCGGTGCCGGATGCCACCCCTGCGCGGTCAGCCTCGCTCAGCCGCGCCGTCTGCAACGCGGTGGCCGAAACACTGCTGGTAAAAATGGGATAATCCGTGCCGAACATCACCCGATCAGCGCCGAACACATCCACCGCCATCTCCAAAGCCCGTGGCCCCAGCGAGGCGCAATCGAATACGATATCGCCAAGCATCGTCGATGGCCGCCTCTCGCCTGGCGCGCGGGTGGCCACAATATGATCCATCCGCTCAACCACGAAAGGAAACGTGCCGCCAAGATTGACCACCTGCCAGGTGACATAAGGATAGCGCACCATCGCATCAGAATAGATCAACGACACAAGCGCCTGGGTGATGCCCGCGTGCAGGTCGATCGTCGATGCGCGATGCATCGCAAGATCCGGCCAGTGCTTCGGCGCCAGGCTTTCATCATGGCGCTGGCCGGGATGCAGCATCAAATGCGCCCCCACGGCATTGGCCACCTCAAGCATCGGCGCCAAAGCCTCAATGCCAGCCAGCGAATGAAAGTAATTGGATGGCACAATCGCACCCACCAATCGAAGCTCCCGTATCGCTCGATGCAGCTCCCCCGCGGCTTCGTCGATATCTGCCAAAGGCAATCCCGCCAGCGCACCGAACCGATCCGGATGCGCCGCACACGTCGCAGAAAGCTCGTCGTTCACATCCCGGACCAGCGCGCGAGATTCGCCAATCGGCAGCACATCCGGCCCCAGCGCCCCGGGAAAGGTGATCAACTGGCGGGTGATACCCTGATGATCCATCCACGCCAGCCGATCAGCCAGCGACACGAAACCGCCGGTCAGCGGAAACCGGCTCGTCGGTGTCGCCATATATCGAACCCCAGCCTCGGTCTCCACCCGCGGCACATCGGCGCGGGCGGCCATATGGCCCAACAGCGTCTCGCCATAGAAATGCGAATGCGTGTCGAACATCAGGGCGCGTCAGCCGCCTTCTGCCGATACGCAAACGCCGCGTCGAAGCGGGACTGCACATAATCCCCACACGTCACCGGCGTGTAATGCGGCTTCTCTCCCGCCCCTACCACCGGCTCGATCAACGTGTCGCGATCAGGGTCCACGAACACCGCGCACGACAACCGCTCGTGGCCGGACCGATTGACCACGCGATGCGGCGTGGAGCGAAACCGGTCATTCGTCCACCGCGCCAGAAGATCGCCCACATTGACAACATACGTCCCCGGAATCGGCACCGCGGACACCCATTCCGCATTCCGGCCCCGCACCTCCAACCCCCCGGTCTGGTCCTGCGTCAGCAACGTCAAACATCCCCAATCCGTATGCGGCGCCACGCCGAACTGATCGTCCGCCGACCCCTGTGGCTGCGGCGGGTAATAGATGATCGACCCGCGCGACGTCGGCCGCGTGATCTCGCGCGTAAAGCGCGCCGGATCGATATCCAGGCTGGCCGCAAACGCCCGCAGCAGGCGCCATCCAACCTGGTTCACCGCGGTGAAGTATTCCGTCAGCAACGGCCGCATCCCCGGTAGAAAATCCGGCCACAGATTGGGCGGAATACCAAACGCATCAGGCGCGGCGTGGTCCGTGCTGCTGTCCAGCCCCCAGATGAAGCTCTCCTTCAGGTCCGGCCGGCTGCCCGGATACATCTTGGCCTCGCCGGTCTGGATAAAGCCGCGATGCCATTGATTGACCGTCACACGCTGCTTGTCGGCCTGCGGTGCGGTGAAGAACGCCTTCGAAACCTTGAACACCGCATCCACCAGCGCCGGCGGCACACCATGGCCCGCAACATAGAAAAACCCCGTGGCTTCGGCGGCGGCCAGCATCTCCACGGCCACCGCCTTGGTGTCGTATGCTTGGCCCGAGGCCAGGCGGGCAATGTCGATGACGGGAATGGCATCGACATCGATCATGCGTGCGGCTGATTGCGCCATCGTCCCGCTTTCCCACGTTAGATCATGTCGCATTTGGGCTGCTTAACCCGAAGGCATAACCATAATCGGTTAACAAAAGGTTAGAGCCTGGATATTTCATAGACCTGAAATCATCCGGCTCTGTATTCCATCGAGCCTGCACCATATGCCACGCCCCCGCAATTCAGATGTGTCGACATCCCAAGCAACACGGCGCAGCCAGATCGACCACGTCCTGGAACACCCGGTTTGCTCCACCAGACAGCCCTCAACCGTCTGATTACATTGCTAAAACGAAACATTAAGGGCACAACTTCCCCGTGTCCCATCAGCCTTTCTCAAACCGAATCCTCCCATATCCCTGCCGCCGCGCCGCGGCCAAAACCCCCCGCGGCAACGGAATCCGCCAAGGCTCGGCCACCGCCGCTGCCCGCTTGCGCGCAACGCCAGCGGAATCCGCCAAGGCATCGGGCGCCGGAACAGCCACCACCGCGGCCGCCCGGGCAACCCGGGCAGGCAGCCGCAACACCGAAGTCTCCACCGCCAACATCCGGCAGATTGGCCGCAACATGCGCCCCGCCTGCGGGCTGGCCTCCAACAGCGCCACCATCTCTGGCGTCTCGAGCACCGCCCGAAGCTGGCTTCCAAACCCCGCCGCCTGCCACCCCGCCAGCCGCACCAGCCACGCAAACCGCACCGGCAAAGCCGGCCCCGGTCGACCAACAACCCCGCGCGGGGCAACCACGCCCAACCGCACCCCAGCCTTCATCCGCCAAAGCCGCCCCGCCACAAACCGCTCCACCAGCCGCTCCATCCGCAGGCAAACCCCAGCCAGCCGAGCAGACAGAAGAAGCGCCAGCGCATGGCCCAACACACCCCGCGCACACCATCCCCCAAGGCCGCCTTGCACACTGCGAAGCACCACCGACAGGTTCAAAAATGGGGAAGAAGGGGTCAAAGATTCCACCCACCAGCAAACACCACATCCATTGGCCGAAAGCAATCAAAAAGTCACTATATCTAACTTAACCTCCCAAGGATGGATTTCAAACCACCATCACAAGCGGCAACCGACCGCTCAATCCAGCCATCCGTGGGCGCCAGCATCCTGGCCGGCGTCAATGAGGCAGCGCCCAACCAAACACACCTTCATCCCACTTGTTCTTATTTTGTTCCTGAACCTATAATGCGTCCATGGCCGCATTCGGAAAACTGATCGACCCCACACGCCGCCTCGGAAGCCTTACCGGCATCCGGCAAGGCCATGTGCTGATGGCCCGCTGTCGCCAATGCAACCATATGGGCGCTTTCCCGCTGGCGGTGGCACTTCAAAAATTCGGCGTGCAGTTGCCGCTGTCCACCCTGCAACAGCGCCTGAAATGTGACTCATGCCAGCAGAAGGCCGTGGAGATCATCGAAATGGCGCTCTGCGAACCGGGCTGTCATCGCCAGCGCGGTTAGAGCGTGATGATTTTGGGTAGAGTCAAAATCATCATGCTCTAACCTTTGTTTTTCCGGTCATGTTCATGCGTTTGGGTGAAGCAACCCAAACGCATCATGATCTAATCCAAAGCCACTCTCGGTATGATGGTGGAACGTCCAGATTGGTGATCGGCGGAAGCTGGGTTGGTCGCTGCCACCGTCAACGCCCCAGGATGCTGCCTGCCATCGCGCGCGGGTCACGCACCGGCCAGGCGCCGATGTCCACGGCGTGCAGGAAATCCTGCAGGTGACGGTTGAACGCGCCGGGGTCCTCCAGATTGATGGTGTGTCCGGCGTTGGGCATCACCACCAGTCCCGCCGTCGCGATCATGCGCTTCATCAACAGCGCCGGCTCCAGGCAGGGCCAGTCCTCGTCGCCGGTGATGATCAGTGTCGGCACCGAAATGGCCCGCATTTGGTCGGTAAGATCGAACAACGACGGCCGCTTCGCCTGCACGCCGCGCATGGTCAGCGCCGCGCCACGGGCGGAATGTTCAGCCAGCTGCTCCGCGAATTCCTGCCAGCCGCGCGGATCGCGATTTTGGAACTGCACACGCGTCGGCCCAAGCGCATAGCCGGGGGCCACTTCCTTCATGCCCAAATCGTCGAATCTTTGGGCTGTGGCCTCTGTCTCGGCGGCGAATTTCGCGCGCTCCTTCGCCTCGGCGCCGTAGCCGCAGCCGCCGATGGTCAGCGACAGCGCACGGTCGCTGTACGAAAAACCGAAATGCAGCGTGGCGAAGCCGCCCATCGACAGGCCCACGATATGCGCCTTGGCAATCCCCAGCCCGTCCAGCACGCTGCGGATGTCGTCGCGGGCGCGGTCCTGGCTGTAGGCCGCGCCATCTTCCGGCACGCCCGATGGCGGGAAGCCGCGGGCGTTGTAGGCGATGCAACGATACATCCGTGACAACGCCCGCATCTGCGGCTCCCACGCGCGGTGGTTGCCGGCGAATTCATGCACGAAGACAATGGGCGTGCCGGTTCCGGCTTCTTCGAAATACAGTTCCACGCCGTCATCGGCGGTCACGTAAGGCATAGATGGGTCCTGTTCGTCTCAGTGGGCGCCACGGATAAGTCCAAAAATCTCGCGCCGCAGCGCGTTGAACCGGTCCTGCATCAGCAGATCGAGGCTGCGGGGTCGCGGCAGGTCGATGTCGATGCGCGCCTGCATGCGGCCGGGCCGGGCCGACATCACGTGCACGGTGTCCGCAAGCAGCACCGCCTCGTCGATGTCATGCGTGATGAAGATGATGGTTTTCCGGTAGCGCTCCCACACCGAAAGCAACAGCTCCTGCATCTGCAGGCGTGTCTGCGCGTCCAGTGCGCCGAACGGCTCGTCCATCAGCAGCACCTGCGGGCGCATCAGCAGGGCGCGGGCCAGGCCCACGCGTTGGCGCATGCCGCCGGAGAGCTGGTCGGGCCAGTGCCGCTCGAAACCAGCCAGGCCCACGGTCGTGATCAGTTCGCGGGCAAGGTCCTCGTATTCCGCCTTCGGCGTGCCGGCGAGAGTGGCTGCAAACACCACATTGTCCCAGACCGAGAGCCAGGGGAAAAGGGCCGCCTCTTGGAACACCACGGCGCGCTGGGGTCCGGGTTTGCGCACGGCCTGGCCGAACACCGTGATGGCGCCGGCGCTTGGCGCCTCGAACCCGGCCACAAGGTTGAGCAGCGTCGATTTACCGCAGCCGCTGGGGCCGAGAATGGCTGTGAACGTGCCTTCGGCCACATCCAGGTCGATGCGGTCCAGCGCCGTCACCAGGCGCCCGCCGCCTTCGTAGGTCTTGTCGACCTGGCGCAGGGCGATGGCGCTCACCGCTGCTGCTTCCAGCGGAGCAACCTTGCGGCGATCAAAAGAATGAGCTGGTCGGACAGGAACCCCACCAGCCCGATCGAGACCATGTCGGCGATCACCACATCCATGCGGCCGATGTAGTAGGCGTCCCACAGCACATAGCCGAGGCCGGATTTCACCGCGATCATCTCGGCCACGATCACTGCCGTCCAGGCGATGCCAAGCCCGATGCGCAGGCCCGTGCAGATCGACGGCAGGGCGCTGGGCAGCACCACGCGCAGCAGCATCTGCAACGGGCTGGCCCCCATCATCGAAGCAGCCCGCACGAGGTTGCGATTAACGTCCCGCGCGCCGTGCGCGCTGTTCACCACGATCGGGTAGAACGCGCCGAGGGCTATCAGGAAAATGGCCCCAAAGGCACTGATGCCGAAGATGGCGATGGAAAAGGGCAGCCATGCCGTGATCGGCACCGGCCGCAGCGCCTGCACCGTGGGGTCGACCAGCCGCGCCACCAACGGGCTCCAGCCGATCAGCACGCCCAGCGGTACGCCAACCAAGATAGCCAGCCCATAGCCCTGGCCCACGCGCTGGGCCGAGAACACGACATTGGCAAGCCAGGTGCCGCTATAGGCATTCAACCCCATCGCATCATGGCCGACCGCCCATTGCCACCACCCCTGCGCCACCGCGGTGGGCGAGGGCAGAATGCCGCGGGCGATCCAGCCCAGGCGGCCGCTCAGTTCCCATACCAGCAGGATGGCCAGCGGCACGGCCAGCATCTGCAGCACCAGCAAAGCCGGCCGCGCCGAGGGCAGGCGCGGCCCTGCCGTGCGCGGGGAGGTTGCGACGAGCTCAGACATGCACCTAGGCCTTGAGCACGGAATCCACGAGGTCGCCGGCAAAATGCGCCGGCAGCTCCGCCGAGACATCGCGCGTGATGACGCCCAGCTCGTGGAACGCCTTGGCCTGGCGCTGCATCTGCTCCAACGACAGCACGGCGCCGAGCTTGGTATTCACCGAGATGCGCCGCGAAATATCCATCGATATGCCGGTATAGGCGGCGATCGCCTCGGCGAACTTCTCAGGCGACGCTGCCAGCGCGTTCTGCGCGTTCACATAGGCCCAGATGAAGCGCCGCACCGCCTCGCGCTTGGCTGTCACCGCAGACTCGGTCGCAGCGAACATGCCCAGTTCGGCGCCCACCGCCTTGGACTTCGAGTAGTCCAAATTGGTCGCCCAGGTGCCGTAGCCCTCGGCCAGCGGCACCGATTCGAAGGGCTCCCACGTGATCAGCGCGTCCACGTCGCCGCGCTTCAGCGCATCGTCGAAGTTGGAACCGGCACCCTGGATGTTGACGGCCTGCAGCTTGTTGTAGGCCACCCCGTGTTCCTGCAGCGAGGCGACGAACTGAAACCAAACGGCGGAGGCAGACGCGACGGCGATTTTCTTGCCCTCCAGATCCGACCAGCGGTCAAGCGTCAAACCCTTGCGCACCACGGGGTATTTCGGCTGGCTGCCGACGCCCATCAACGCCACCAGGTTCGTGATCCCCTGGCTCATGGCAATCGGCACGTCCGCTGGCCCCACCGAGGCGATATCCAGCGAACCCGCCGCGAGTGCGGTGCGCGCATCGGCATACCGGACGAAGTTCACCACCTCCATCTCGACGCCGAGTGCCTTGAGATCGCCGGCGATCATCGCCACCGGGGACAGATGCGCCACCTTCGCGGCCCCCACCACCAGCTTCACCGGGGTGGGCAGCGGCGCCGGCCGGTCGATCAAGCTCGCCGCCTGGGCGCTGATACCGCGCAGGATGAACGGCGTGGCGAGCAGCGTTGTGGTCACGGCACGGCGGCGAAGCCCTCGGGTCTGGTCGGTCATGGCGAAGTCCCCACGGTCTGACGATTGAAGCCGAAACGACGCGCAACGATGCACATCGTGTGCCGCCCGACGCAAGACCCACGACAATTGGGCCTCAGCCTGAAGCCCCCGCCGGGTTCCAACTAAAACGCCATCTCCGCCCCGGCAAAGGTTCCGAACAGGCGATCCCCGGCATCGCCAAGGCCCGGGCGGATATAGCCGTGCGCATCGAGCGCGCGATCCACTGAAGCGGTATAAATGGGCATGTCCGGATGGGTGGCCGAGACCACCGCGATCCCCTCCGGTGCGGCCAGCAGGCAGACGAGACGGATTTCGGTGCAGCCCGCCTGTTTCAGAAGTTCGAGAGCGGCGCAGGCGGAATAGCCGGTGGCAAGCATCGGGTCCACCAGCACCGTCAGAGCCTGCCCTATATTGTCTGGCAATTTGAGATAGTATTGTTTTGGCCGCAGCGTCTCGGGATCGCGGTCAAGCCCAATATGTCCAACGCTTGCCCAAGGTGCCACGTCCAGCATCCCGTCGAGAATGCCGCTCCCCGCACGCAGGACCGAAACGAAACACAACGGCCGCTGCACCAGGCACGGCGCCTGCATCGTCTCAAGCGGCGTGGTGATCGTGCGGGTTTCAAGCGGCAGGTCACGCAGCACTTCATAGGCGATGAGCGCGCTGATCCGCCTGGCTGTGCTGCGAAACATCGCCGTCCCTGTTGCGTCGCTTCGAAGGATCGACAGGCCGTGCTGCACCAGCGGATGCCCCACGATCACCACGCTCACACGCTGGCCCGCCTTGCGGTGCGGCTCTGCAGAAGCCGGATGCAGAGCAAGGCCGCGATGATCACACCGAACGACACGCCCGACGTGACGGTGCCGAGCGCGTAGATATCGGGCTTGGTGACCGTCGTGGTAAGCCCCTGCAACTCCAACGGCAACGTGTTCACCTCCCCGATCGCCTGGCTGGACCGCGCAATCTCATCCCAGGACAGCGTGAACCCGAACAGCCCAATGCCAATCACCGATGGCAGGATGATCGGCAGCACAACAAATCGGAAACTTTGCCACGCCGTGGCGCCCAGATCGCGCGCGGCTTCCTCGTAGCGTTTGTCGAAACGGTTAAAGATGGCGAACATGATCAGCAGCCCGAACGGCAAGGTCCAGGTAAGATGCGCGCCCAGCCCTGAGCTGAACAGCCCCATGAAGGTGGTGTGGTCCGCCGCGATCGCGGCAGGCGCGTAAAGTTTGAAAAGATCGTCCATGATGCGGAATTCAAGCGCGATGCCAAGCGAGGTGATGATGGAAGGCACGATCAGGCTGGCGATGGCCACGTAGAACAATGCCGACGCACCGCGGAACGAGCGACGAAATGCCAGGCCAGCCAGGACCGAGATCACCACCGTCAGCAGCATAACGGCCACGCCGAGGCCGAGCGAGCGCCAGAACGCGGCGCCGATGTTGACGATCCCGCCGCCTTTGAAAAGCTTGGCGAACCAGCCGAACGAAAACCCGTTCATGGGAAAGGTAAGCCCGCCATCCGGCCCCTGGAACGAAAGAATGAAAATGGCGATCATCGGGCCGTAGAGGAACAGCACATACAGGGCGAAGAAGGCGGCGAGGAAGTAGAAAACCGGCTTGCGTCGATCCACCTCAAAGCTCCTTGCGGATATCGACCAGCCGAGACAGCACGAAGATGATCATCAACGTGACGGCCAGCAGGATCACGGCGTTGGCGGCGGCGGCCGGGAACTGCAATGCGTTGAGCCGCACCTCGATGATCTTGCCGGCCGAGGCGATCTGCTGGCCACCCATCACGCCCACGGTGATGAAGTCGCCCATGACAATGGTGATCACGAAGATCGAGCCAATGACGATCCCGGGCTTGGCAAGCGGGATCACCACGTGGGCAAGGGTTTGCCATAAGCTGGCGCCCGCATCGTAGGCGGCCTCGATCAGCGCCTTGTCGATGCGGATCATGGAATTGAAGATCGGGATGACCATGAAGAAGGTGTACAGATGCACCAAGGCCAGCACCACCGAGAACTCCGAAAACAAAAACCACTCGACCGGAGCATCAACAACGCCCATCGCCATCAACCCGTTGTTGACGAGGCCATTGCGACCCAGCAGCGGAACCCAGGCGATCATGCGGATCACATTGGAGGTCCAGAACGGGATCGTGCACAACAGCGACAATGCGATCTGCCAGGATTTCGTGCGCACGTGGAAGGCCAGGAAATAAGCGATGGTGAAGCCGATGCCGAGTGTGATGACCCATACAAGCGCACACAGCTTCAGCGTCATGGCGTAGGTGCGAAAGATCGTGCACAGCTGCGGCAACTCGGCGGCACAGCCCTCGAACGTGTCGGTATAGCCACGACCTGAGAACGCCGGGATCATCTGGAACTCGTTATAGTCCCAGAAGCTCACCATCACGATCAGCACGAGCGGCAACAGGAAAAAGAACGCGAACACCGCGGCCATCGGCAGCGCCTGGAGCCAGGCGCCCAGGTGAACCGTGGCGGCCCGCACAGGCGCTGCGACAAATGTCGCAACGCCCGCGATCATAGCTGATTTAGGCTGCAATAAACTCGTTCCATTTGCGAACCATGTAGTCATTCTCGTCCATCACGGCGTTCCAGCATGCAACGCCGCCCATGCGCTCTTCGTAAGAACCGCCATCCCGGATGGCACCCGCCTTTTCCAGCAATCCGCCATCCGGCCCCTTGATGTCCTTTTCGGCGGGCTTGCCTTCCATCCAATAGGCCCACTCGTAGGCTTCCATATTGGCCTTGGCGGTGGACAACACGGCGGAGTAGTAGCCCTGGCGATTGAGGTAGGCGCCGGCCCAGCCGGACAGGAACCAGTTCACAAACTCGTAGGCCACATCGAGCTTGGCGCCAGACACCGCCTTGGACACGCAAAAGCCCGAGGCCCACGAGCGATAGCCTTCCTTCAGCGGCTGGAACACGCAAGGGACCCCCTGCGAACGCACTTTTGTCACCGCCGGCGACCACATCGACTGGATCACCGTCTCGCCAGAGGCCATCAGGTTCACCGACTCGTTGAAGTCCTTCCAAAAGGCGCGGAACTGGCCGCGCTTCTTCGCATCCGTCATCACCTTCATGGTAAGATCGATCTCAGCACGGGTCATGTTGCCCTTGTCGGCGTATTTATACTGCCCGGTGGCCTCCACCACCATCGCCGCATCCATGATGCCGATGGAAGGGATGTTGAGGATGGCGGCCTTGCCCTTGAATTCGGGATTGAGCAGCTCGGCCCAGGAGGTGATCGGCCGCTTGATGAGATCCGGGCGGATACCCAGCGTATCGGCATTGTAGACGGTGGGGATCAACGTCACGAAGTCCGTAGGTGTAGCCGAGAACTTCGACGACCCTGCGCCATCGAGATACAACACCTTCCACGGCGCGGTCCCTTGGCCTCCGATCTTCCGGCCGTTGGGCAGCTCCCCCTTGGTGAACACCGGCGTGATATTGCCGAACTCCTTGATCCGGCGGGCATCCAATCCCAAAATGTTGCCGGATGGCACCAGCTTGCGCAGGCTGAAATACTCGGTGTCCAGCACGTCGAACGAGTTTGGCTGGGTGATGACGCGCTTGGAGACATCATCGGTCGTTGTCGTGATGTATTCGAGCTTGATGCCGGTATCGGCGAAGCATTTTTTGGCGATGTCGTCGCCTTCGTTCACTGCCGTGCCAAGATAGCGCAACACCTTCGGCTCGGCCGAGTGGATCGCCGGAAAACCTGTGAGTGCACCGGAGCCGATCGCAACGCCGCTCACGGCAGCCGCGCCCTTGAGCATGTTACGACGACCGATCCCGGCCTGCGTGCGGCTTTGTTTCATATCGTTTTCCCCTTTTGCTGCGCCCGTGAATGGACGGTTGCAAGCTTGTTCATGACGCCAGCCGGTGCGCCGAAGCCGCATCCCAATGCACCGAAACCCTATCGCCGGTGCTGAACGGCATGCGGTCGTAGGCGGCTTCCGGCACCAGCGAGACCAGCTCGGTGCCGTCATCCGCGAGCAGGTTGGCCTGGATCCAGGCGCCCTGATATTCCACCTCGGTCACGCGCGCGCCGGTGCCTAACGCGCCAGTACCGAACGCGCCAGTGCCGAACGCGCCCTGCTTCTGGATGCGCAGGTGGTCGTTGCGGATGGCCAGCGCGCCGCCAGGTGCCGGGATCACGTTGTGGCCGCCCATGAAGCGGGCCACGAACTCGGTGCGCGGCTGGTTGAACACGGCGCGCGGCGTGCCGGTCTGCTCGATGCGTCCGGCATTCATCAGCACCACGAGGTCCGCCAGCGCCATCGCCTCCTCCTGGCCGTGCGTGACATGGATGAAGGTGATGCCAAGTTCCCGCTGCAGCCGCTTCAGCTCAGCGCGCATGCGGATGCGCAGAAATGGGTCCAGCGCCGAAAGCGGCTCGTCCAGTAGCAGAATCTGCGGTTCGGTGATCAGCGCGCGCGCCAGCGCCACGCGCTGTTGTTGGCCGCCGGACAGCTGCGCCGGCAGCCGGTCGGCGTAGCCATGCATCGCGACCAGATGAAGCAGCTCCATGGCCCGCCGATGGCGAACCTCCTTCGCCACGCCACGCATCCTGAGGGCGAATGCCACGTTGTCGCGCACATTCAGATGCGGAAACAGGGCATATGACTGAAACATCATCGCGGTGCCGCGCTGCGCCGGCGCCAGGTCGGTCACGTTATGGCTCCCCAAAATGACATCGCCCTCACTTACGCCTTCGTGTCCGGCGATCATCCGCAATGTCGACGTCTTGCCGCAGCCGGACGGCCCGAGCAGGCAACAATAGGTGCCTGCCGAAATCCGTAGATCGATCGCATCGACTGCAATCGCGTCACCGTATCTCTTGGTGACGGCAACGAGTTCGAGATCTGCAGGCGGCCGCATCGGCTCATCAGCCTCCTAGGTGTTGATCTGCGCAGCAGCACAGAACGCAAACCCCAACGAAGCATTTTCCATGCCATCTTTTACACGCACCCCATCTTGCCCTTTGCTCCACTTCGTCGTTCTGATGGAGTGCCCACAAACGGAACGCCTTCATGTCCATAGAAAAGCTTTTCACAGCGATCAGCACCGTCAACGATCTGCTCAACGCGGCCTCGGTGTTGACCTGGGATTCGCGCACGATGATGCCGGCCGGCGGTGCGTCCAGCCGCGGCAGCCAGATCGCAACCCTGATGGTGTTGGCGCAGGAAAGACTGATCAGCACCGAAACGCGCCATGCACTCGATGGCGCGGAGGCTGAGACCGCGAATCTTCCCAGCGATGACGCAAACCGCCAGGCGGTGGCTGCCATCCGCCACGCCGTCTCCCATCATCTTCGCATCCCTGCGGACCTGCTGAGGCGAAAAGCCGAATTGCGCACTTCTGCACAAGCCATCTGGGTCCAGGCCCGCGCTGACAAGGACTTTTCCGCGTTCGCCCCCGCACTCGAACAGACCGTCGCATTGCAGCGCGAAACCGCTGAGGCGATGGGCTACGAGGCGCACCCGTACGACGCCATGCTGATGCAATACGAACCAGGCGAGACCGCCGCCAGCCTGCGCACGCTTTTCGCTTCACTGCGCGCAGGGATCGCGCCTTTGCTCGGCGCGGTCCAATCGGCACAGGACCCCGCGAGCCACTTTCTGCACCGCCACTTCCCCGAACAGGCCCAGCGCGGTTTCGCTCTCACGCTCGCCGATCGCATCGGCTACGACCTTCAACGCGGCCGCCTCGACAAGACCATCCATCCCTTCGAGGTCTCATTCACCCGCAACGACGTTCGCATCACCACCAAATACCGCGAAGACTATCTGCCGCCCGCCTTGTTCGGCACGCTGCACGAGGCCGGACACGGCATCTACGAACAGAACATCTCGCCTGATTTCACGCGCACGGTCTTTGCAACCGATCTCGTCGGCCTCTACGCCGTCGGCGGCACCAGCTACGGCGCGCACGAATCGCAATCCCGGCTCTATGAAAACCACATCGGTCGCAGCCGCGTCTTCTGGCAGCACCACTTCGCCGCACTCCAGGCAGCGTTCCCCGAAGCCCTCCGCGATGTGGATGCAGACAGCTTCCACCGCGCGGTGAACCGTGTCCGCCCCGGCTTTATCCGCATCGAAGCCGACGAACTCACCTACGACCTGCACATCATGCTGCGCGTGGAGCTGGAAATCCGCCTGATGGACGGCAGCCTGAGGGTGGCAGATCTGCCCGAAGCCTGGTCTGCCGGCATGAAATCCAGCCTGGGCCTGGACGTGCCGGATGCAGCCCAGGGCCCGCTGCAGGACATCCATTGGTCCTCCGGCACCATCGGCTCGTTCTGCAGCTACACGATCGGCAACATCATGGCCGCCCAACTCATGCAGGCGATGCGCACCGATCGCCCCGAGGTCAGCACAGCCATCCAGGCCGGAGACTATCTGCCCCTGCGCACCTGGCTCACCGAGAATGTCCACCAGCACGGCCGCCGCCACAGCCGAGACGTGCTGCTCACCCGCGCCACCGGCCGCCCGCTGGATGTCGCACCCTATCTCGCCTATCTCAACACGAAGTATCGCGAAATCTACACCCTCGCCTGATCAAGCCAACTGCGTGGTAGCGACATGCACTTCGTGCGCGGCGCGGCCGTCAGGCGTCGATCACCACGTAATCTGCTTCCACGCACACCGGCACGGTTTCCGCCACATAGGGGCCTTCGACCAGGGTGGCACCGGCTTCGGTTTGTACCTGGTAGGAGCGTGTGCTGATGCGAGACGGATCGCAGTATGATTTTCCGGTGCGGATATCGAACTCCCAGCCGTGCCAGGGGCAACGGATGATCTCGCCTTTGCGGCTGTAGCTGAAGACGCCGGGCTCGGACGATTCGAGCAGGCCCGTGACCACGCCGTCGCATAGGCTGCCGCCCTGGTGGGGGCAGCGGTTGAACAGCCCGAAGAAGTCGCCGCCGAGGTTGAAGATGGCGATCGGGCGGCCTTTCACCGTGACCAACTTGCGCGTGCCCGGGGGGATTTCGGCCACGGTCGCCACCACATGGCGGCTCATCAAACGTGCTCCATCAGCCGGGCATAGGTCTCGCGCGGATTGTCGATGGCGATGCGCCGCATCAAGGACGGCGAAAGGCCGTCGGGCATCGCCTCGGTGCCATCGAAGCGGGCGTGCGGGTAGTCGGTGGAAAACAGGATCAGGCGGTCGGATTGAAGATGCTCGAAGATGCGCTCCAGATCGGGCGCGCTCGGGGGGGCGTCGATCGGCTGCAGCGAAAAACGGATATTGCTGCGCAGGATTTCGTCTGGCGACCGGTCCACCCACGGGATCTCCATGCGCAGGCCGTGCCAGTATTTGGTCAGCCGCCACATATGCGCGGGCACCCAGGTGAAGCCTGATTCCAACATCACCACCTTTAGCGTGGGATGGCGGGAAAACACGCCTTCGCAGATCAGGCTGGTGAGCTGGGTTTGAAAACCTTGCGCCTGCGCCACGCTGTCTTCGATATAGAAGGACGGCCAGCCGACGGCGGTGGGCGGATTTTTGTAGGTGTTTCCGGCGTGGATGCCGAGTACGAGGTTGTGCCGTTCGCACGCCTTGTAGATGGGCCAGAGATGGCGCTTGCCCAGCGGGGTGTCGGCGCCGGCGAGCATCAGCACCTGGACGAACGCCGGATTTTGGACGCAGCGCTCGATC
>JBBROR010000024.1:0-21082 GCA_038229175.1 Acetobacterales bacterium
GGAAGTGGCAGCGTCAGCATCGTGGCGGCAGGCAGCAGTTGGACGGATGCACGACTGAAAACCACATCTCCGCTCAAGGGCCTGAGATCAATCGGCTTTCGGTCGTCAAAGACGACGATCACGTTACGGCCATGACGAAAGGCAGCAGCTCCAACATTTGCAGAAAATGGGAGTGACAGCATGTGGCCCGGTCCGGCCTCAGGTGTAATCTCCGCCTCTGCCGTAAGCGCCGCACCGCTAGCCGTGCCGGCCAACCGTTGGATGGGAGACGCGGGCGCAAGACCTTTAACCGTGGATGGTGCGGAAGCTGTGGCAGGAGGAGACAGAACCACTCTAGGTTCCGGCTCGGCAGCGAAGTCGGGATTGCGCGGAGAGACATTGGCATCGCCGACTTTTCGGGCCGTATCGGCGGGCGACGAGCCCAGATCTAGCTTTTCACCGGCAACTCTATCTGGAACGGAAGTTACTGTGGCCTTCTGAGAAATGGCGGCTACCCTTCCAGGCAGCCCAGCTACAGTCTTGGCTTTTGTGGGAGAAAGACCGCGCGCGACCGCCTCTGGCAATGTCGGCGAAGAGACCAGATCGAGCGCGTCAAGAACCAGGTGATTGTTGACTACCAAACGCCGCAGTAGAGCACCTTGCGCCAACTCGATCGTCAGGTCGTCTCCAGTTTGCCTGACGCTGCGGAAATTGCGAGGCGCCGCCCCAGCCGGCAATCGTGCACGTGCTTTCAAATGCACCGTAACCGTCAGTCCTGACTGATCGACCGCGATAGCCCCGCCATCATCGACATCGAAAACCATCCGGCCAAATCCTGGATGATCCCCGTAGCGTACTGGTGTTTGCACCTCCACGGCGCCAGCAGGTGTCATGCAGCCGATCAAGGCGAGCATGAGCCCGACACGTCCCACAAATACTCTGAAGGCCCGGACGGGTACGATCGTGCCGTCCATCGTCATTCGAAGCTCGCCAGCAGCTTATCGATCTCTGATTGCCCCATTGCGACCATGGGCAGCTGTGGACCGTTTAGCAGCCCGCCGGTATCTGAGTCGCTTGCCGCTTCGGAAAATGGCTCGGGTGGCACAACGCTGAACGTATTCAAAATATGAGCAATTTTGTCATCGATGGTTTTGAGCGTCATCACCACCTTGTTTATCCGCTGACCTGTGATGTCCTGAAAGCTGCAGGCCTCGTAGATTCGGCTCGTTGCATCGATCATCAACACTGCGTCAGGACCGTCCATCTTGGCCGAAATGGCATCGAGCGTTTCGCAGACTTCCAGGATACAGTTGGTCGCAGTTGCAGTATGGGCCACGATCGCATCCAACTCATCGGTAGCTGAGGGGATATGACTGTCCGTGATGTCGTCGACGCGCAGTGCCGCGATCTCCGCCTTGGCTGCGGCAATCGTACGGCCCAGTTCCTCAACTTCCGCGAGGAGGCTGGTCTCGTTGCCGGTGAGATCACCATGTAGGGTTGAGAACACCGCGCGCACCACGGCCTCCATCGACGCGTGATCATGCAGCGTCAATGACGCGGATCTAGCCTGCAAATGCTCCCGCAATATCTCATGTGGTCGCACCTGCGTAATTTGCATCTGGGCTGCCCGTGCCCCCTGCCCTTCAGACATGCGCGAGCACCTTTTCGATCTTTTCCTTCAGCGTCTCGGCGTTGAAGGGCTTGACGATGTAGTTGGACACGCCGGCCTGCTTGGCGGCGATCACGTTCTCTGCTTTGCTCTCGGCGGTGATCATGATGAACGGAGTATGCTTCAGTCTCGTGTCGGCGCGAACCTCTTGCAGCAATTCCAGGCCAGTCATCGGCTGCATATTCCAGTCACTGATTACCAGGCCGAACTGTCCTCCACGAAGCTTCATCAGGGCTTCTGTTCCGTCCGAGGCTTCTTCAACATTATTAAATTCAATCTGCTTGAGCAGATTCCGAATGATCCGCAGCATCGTCTTGTAATCATCCACAATAAGAATATTCATTGATTTATCGATCGTCATTGTTCACTCCAGATTTTAACTACAGATGAGTATTTAGCCCCCAGCCCGGCTGGCAGCGTTCGCAGGATTCCCAACCGTTGAGTTTTCCACGCTGTTCGCCTTCTTCCTTTCGGTTGCCAGCTCGATCGTGACCTGCCGCGCACGATCAGGCAGCATCGCCGACATGATCAAGGCTGCCTTTGCCTCCTTCATACGGTCGAGCACCGGGATCAGTACGGCCGGATCCAGTTCGTTGAAGATCGTTGCTGCATCCCGTGGCTTCATGGCTTCGTAGAGCTTGACCAAGCCACGCCAATTTTGATCGTCCCTCTCCTTACGTTGCCGCTCCAGGTCTTCCAGCCGTGTTTGCAAGTGCGATAATTCGTCCACCCGCAGCGCCAGTTTTTTCTCGAGAGCCTGGAATGTGATCTCACGCGATGCGATCGCTGCCTCTCGTGCGTCGAGCGCGATGCGGCGCTGACGTAGGTCGGTCAGCAGCGCCCGCTCACTTGGCGTGATCGGCGGCTCGCTCGGAAGCGTGAGCAAGGGCGTAGATGCGGCGGAGAGGGGTTCCGATTTTGGCAATGCTTCAGATGGAACTGGGTGCTCGGCCTTCGGCGACGTGCCATGTGCTGCGGGCCCTGCAGGGCTGGCAGGGGTCAATGGCTTGGTATGCGGGGCACTGGTCTCAGCAATAGCTGGAAAAATCAGCTGACCTGATTTGACCGCAAGCAGCACCACCATGACCGCGATGGTAGCGGGCAGCAGCCGCGGCATCGAAACGGCTTTGGACGGCAGACTGAACCGCATGTCAGCGCGCCTGCTTTAAGGCTTTGAGAAGGTCACGCTCAGCTTGGCTCCGAAGCCGCACCGGGGCATCCTCACTCAGCGCTGTCTGTTGCGCGCGGGGCACAAGCGCCAGAGGCGTGTGAACAAGTGGCATCGCAGCATCGGCGAGCCGCCCGGAGCGGACCGAGACTTCTATGCGGTCGGCGAGCCGTTCTCCACGTTCGGTCAGGAACATGAGATCGTTCTTCAGCCCGTTTGCTACGTCGATCTGCAGGGTGATCTGGCGGCCCGCACCATCGGCGGATTTGCGAAGACGGTCGATGCCCTGCTCTGCCATCTGCGTGCTTGCGTTGAAAGCACTCACAAGTTCCTCAAGCGCTCTGCGGTCGCGCTTCAGCACTCCGAGCGCCCGTTCCAGTCGCACGGCGTGGAACAGCGTTGCTGTAAGAAGGATGATCAGAACAAGATCAAGCGCCCATTCCATCAGGCAGCCCGCCCGCGCATCAAACGCTCACCGGCTGACGCAGCACGACGGTATCGATCCGCACGGCAACCCTACTCTTACGACGGCCCACGTGGCCTTCGAAGAGGGTGGTTGTCCCGCAGCGAAGTGCTACGGTTGCGTTGGGTGTTGTGTTCAGCACGATCTGACTGCCGAGTTGAAGGGCCATCACATCCGACAGGCGCATCACCTGTTCGTCGAGCACCACATCCAGATCCACATCCGTGCTCCACAGTTCCTCGGCCAGATGGGTTTCCCAGATTGAATCGCGCCCGAATTTTTCACCCATGAATTGCTGAAGCAGCAGTTCGCGAACCGGCTCAAGCGTGGCATAGGGAAGCATCAGCTCCATTCGGCCACCGCGGTCCTCCATATCGATGCGCAGTCGTGCGAGGACGGCAGCGTTCGACAGCCGGCTGATCGTCGCAAAGCGCGGGTTCACTTCCAGCCGCTCAAAGCGGAAAGTAATTGGAAACAGTGGATCGAAACTGGCGGAGAGGTCGGTTAGCACAACATGGATCAGGCGTTCCACGAGCGTTCGCTCGATCGTGGTGTAGGGTCGGCCTTCGATGCGCATGGCGGCGGTGCCACGCCTTCCGCCCAACAGGACATCCACGATCGAATAGATCATGGCGCTGTCGACGACCATCAGGCCGTAATTGTCCCATTCTTCCGCTTTGAAGACTGCCAGCATCGCGGGCAGTGGAATGGAGTTCAAATAATCTCCGAACCGGAGCGATAGGATAGTATCGATGCTCACTTCAACGTTGTCAGACGTAAAGTTCCGCAGCGACGTGGACATGATGCGCACCAAACGGTCGAAGACGATTTCGAGCATCGGAAGACGCTCGTAGGACACCAGGCCGGAGCTGATGATCTTTTGCATCCCCGTGCGGTTCTCGCCGGTTGTAGGCCCGTCATCAAAGCCCAGCAGACTGTCGATCTCGGCCTGGTTGAGAACACGGGCCGGCTGTACCGGCGTGCCTTCGCCGCCTTCATCCGCGGTTACATCAGCGCCCCAGGAGGCCGCGAGGTCTTCGTCCGACATTGCAGACGGATCGGCTGGAGAACCGCTCATTGAATGATCATTTCGCTGAACAGCACATCGACAACCCTCGCCGGGGCCACTGCGATGTTCGCGCGGGCAACGAGTTCCTCCCGCAAGCGATAGGTACCCGCTGACCCGCGCAGTTCCTCCGGTCGCATCTCCCGAAGATAGGTTGTGAACATGTCCTGCAGGCGCGGCATTGCCGCGATTATGGCAGGTTGATCCTCGGCACGCGCTATTTCGAGCTTAGCCTTTAGTTTGATGAAGCTGCTACGGCGCTGGCCGACGTTGAGGTTTGCCACAAGGTCGGGGAGGTCGACGAAGACCGGCACCTTGGCCTTTGCCTCCGCTTCCGGCTTCAATTCTCCGGGCTTACCGGCCGGGCCGTGCGACGGCGCACGCTCCTCGCCATGCCCACCACCTATTCCCAGCAGTGGGGGCAGGATTCCGCCGAACCACAACCCAGCTCCGGTTATGATCAGCAGCAGAGGCACCGCCAGCAAAACGAGCTTCTTCTTGCCACCATTTTTTAACGATGCATCTTGGCCCACTTTTTTGGCCACGTCGGTCGCTGGCGCGGCACTGCTCATACGGGCGACTTTCCTGTGGGGACGGACGACGGCAACAACCACAGGATGGACGGAAATGATTAATGAAACGTTTCTGCTCGAAAGCCGCTCTTCAGCAGCCCTCGGTCGAAAATGCCGATGCAAATGCGCAAATTGGCCGGCACAAATTGCCGTACGGCTGTGTAGGCGAGGAAGAAACCCGGTTTTCCAACCTTTCCAAGTTGGCACGCGGGTTGCGATGGTGATGGCCAGGAGTGGAGAGCATTGGCAACGGCGTTCTCGCAGCCTCTCGGCATCACGGCATTACGGCATCACGGCATCACGGCATCACGGCATGACGGCATGACGGCATGACGGCATCACGGCCAGCATCGGACCCACGCTATGGAAAACGCCACAACAATCGCCCTCTCCCGTCTGGTGGCACAGACCAGGGCTATGGACGTGACCGCCAACAACCTTGCCAATATTGGAACTCCGGGCTTTCGGGGCGAGCGTATGCTGTTCAGCGATTGGCTGGTAAAGCAGCCAATCGCCGAACCAGGACCCGGCGGGTTCGCCAGCAGCCCGTCTGGCAGCCGTAATCTTACCTACACCCAGGATCGCGCAACCTATCGCACTCGTGAGGCGGGTGCGATGGCGCACACCGCGAACGCGTTGGATCTCGCGATTGCCGGTGACGGGTTCTTTACCGTCTTGGCGCAGGGTGGGCCGCGCCTCACGCGGTCTGGCCATTTCGAGCGTGGGCCGGATGGCACGATCATGGATGCGTCCGGTTTTCCGCTGCTGGACACCACTGGAAAAAAGCTGATGCTCGCCGCTGCGGACACTGTCATCACGGTGGCTGCCAACGGCACGATCTCCAGCCAGAACGGACAGATCGGCCAGATCGGCCTGGTCAATCCGGACGACCCAAACCGCATGCGCGCCGAGGGCGGTCGGCTTTTGGCCAGCGACAGCCCCACCAAAGCGGTGGCAAGCCCGCAGATCACCCAGGGCGCACTGGAAGAAAGCAACGTGCAGCCCACGCTCGAGATCACCCGGATGATGAGCGATCTGCGCGAGTTCCAATTCACCAGCCAGTTCGTGCAGGCCGAAGCGGATCGGCAGCAATCCGCTATCGACAAGATCACGCAGCGTCGCGGCTAATAGGAACGAACGAACATGCGCTCACTCGACATCGCCGGCACCGGAATGCTTGCGCAACAGACGAATGTAGAGGTTATTTCGAACAACATCGCCAACCTCACCACAACCGGGTTCAAGCGGCGGCGGGCGGAATTTCAGGATCTGATCTATCAGAACCTGCGCAGGGTGGGATCGAACTCATCCGACACCGGCACGGTGGTGCCGTCGGGCGCGCAGGTGGGGCTGGGCGTGAAGACGGCGGCGATATATCGCATAAATGAGCAGGGCAACCTGCAGCAGACGTCCAACAGTCTCGACATGGCCATTCGTGGCAATGGATATTTCCAGATTACGCTGCCCTCCGGCGAGACCGCCTACACGCGGGATGGCACGTTCGCGCTGTCGCCGTCGGGCGAGGTCGTGACTGCGGATGGGTATGTGGTGCAGCCCGGCATCACCATTCCCAGCAACGCCACGAGTGTGACGATCAACGCTAATGGCGAGGTTCAGGCGAAGCTCGATGGCACCACGGCACCGGCGCTGGTGGGCACGTTGCAGCTTGCGGTGTTTCCCAACGATGCCGGGCTGGATGCCCAGGGCGACAACCTGTTTCTGGCGAGCACGGCATCTGGCTCGGCCGTGACGGGCACGCCGGGAAGCCCCGGATTTGGCGCCACGCTGCAGGGGTTCATCGAAACATCCAACGTGAACGTGGTGAGCGAGATCACCAATCTGATCACAGCGCAACGGGCGTATGAGATGAACAGCCGGGTGATCACCACGTCTGACCAGATGCTGTCCACGCTCACCAATCTTCGTTGAGGCCACCATGTCCCGTATCACGCTTATCTTTGGATTGCTTGCCATCAGCGTGCCCGCGCATGCAGCCACGTTGCGGGATACAACGACGTTGCAGCAGCCGCATGTGCGGCTGGCGGATCTGTTCGACGATGCCGGTCCCGGTGGTTCGCGGGTATTGGGGCCTGGGCCCGCGCCGGGGGGACGCATTGTCGTGGAGGCGGCCCAGGCTGCCGCGATTGCGCGGCAGTTCGGCGTGGCGTGGCGGCCGATGTCGAACATGGAACGGGTGGTGATCGACCGGCCAGGGCGGCTGGTAGCGCGGGAAGAGTTTATGAGAGCGCTGCATGTGGCGCTGGTTGGTGCAGGTGCCGCTCCGGATGCTGAGATTGAGTTTTCAGGCTTCGCGTCGCCTTTGGTGCCGTTGGAGGCGGCTGTTCAGTCCAGCATCGAGCAGGTGGATTTCGACAGCGTTTCCGGGCGGTTCACCGCGACGTTGGCGCTCTCGATGGCGGGTGAGGCCATCCAGCGCACCCGGCTTGCCGGCCGTGCGCAGGAAATGGTGGACGTGGTGGTGCCGCAGCGGCGTCTCGCTGCCGGAGTGGTTCTGCGCGCTGCCGACGTGCAGGTGGTTCGCATGCGAGCCGGTCCCGGTCGCGGCGAAGTGGCACGCAGCGTGAGCCAGGTGGTGGGGCAGGCTACGCGTCACCCGGAAATGGCGGGCCAAGCGCTACACATTGCCGATCTTGGGCCGCCGTTCATCATCCAGAAAGGATCGCGCGTCATGATGCTTCTACAATCCCCGGGATTAACGATGGCTGCGTCGGGCACGGCCACGGAGCCGGGTGGCATGGGAGACCGCATCGTGGTGATCAATCCGGTATCCGGTGCATTGATCGAGGCTGAGATCACGGGGGTGGATCAGGTGCGGGTACAGGCATCCAGCACACCACGCGTGCCCGCGAGGCTGGCAGCAGCGCTAGGTTCGAGCGGATCTGGTGGTGGCGAACGAGGGTCGCTGCGATGAAGTATTTCACGGCGGCGCTTATCCTGCCGCTGCTCCTTCCCGGCTGTGGCACTCTCACGCGGCTCTCAGAGGTCGGGCGCCCACCGGAAATGACTCCAACCGCCGACCCCACGCGAGAGCCGAGCTATCGGCCGATCACGATGCCAATGCCAGCGGGGCAGATGGCCACACCGCAAGTGGGTGCGCTGTGGCGCTCCGGCAGCCGCGCCTTCTTCAAAGACCAGCGTGCCGCGCAGGTGGGCGACATTTTGACGGTTCTGGTCAACATCACCGACACCGCCAATCTGAAAAATAACACCACCGCCAGCCGCAACGGCAGCGAGGCGATGGGCCTGCCCAATTTGTTCGGCTTCGAGGCTACCATCCCAAAGCTGCTCGCCGGTGCCACGGCGTCTAATCTGGTGGCTGCCAGCAGCACCAACACCAATACCGGCGCGGGCGAGATCAAACGCAACGAGACGGTGACGTTGCGACTGGCCGGCGTGATCACGCAGGTGCTGCCCAACGGCAACCTGGTTGTGGCGGCGCGGCAGGAGGTGCGCGTGAACAGTGAGTTGCGGCAGCTGCAGGTGACGGGGGTTGTGCGGCCGCAGGATATTGCCAGCGATAACACTGTCATTCACGACCGGATGGCCGAGGCGCGAATCGCTTATGGTGGCCGCGGCCAGTTGACGGACGTGCAAACCGCGCGATGGGGCCAGCAGGTTCTGGACGTGGTGGCGCCATTTTGAGCGTTGTGATGCCAGCCCGCCAGATCTGGTGTGGCCCGCAGTCGATCAGTCGTCGCGGTGGACGCGTTCCATCTTCTCGTGGCGCTCCTGTGCCTCTATCGACAAGGTGGCGATGGGGCGAGCTTCCAGACGTTTGAGGCCGATCGGCTCGTCGGTTTCCTCACAAAAACCGTAGGTTCCAGCCTCGATCCGCATCAGTGCCTGGTCGATCTTGGAGATGAGCTTGCGCGCACGATCGCGGGTGCGCAGTTCCAGAGCCCGGTCCGTCTCGACGCTGGCGCGGTCGGTGATATCGGCTTCGTGAATGCCGCCTTCGCCCAGGCTGGCCAACGTGCCGTCCGCATCTCTCAGAAGATCGGCGCGCCAGCGTTGCAACTTCTGCCGAAAATACTCGACCTGCATCAGGTTCATGAACTCGTCGCTATCGGACGGGCGGTAATCAGGCGGCAGTGAAACCATCATGTCGCGGCAATCCTGCGTCGTTGCAGCCCGGCCTACGAACATTCATCGGGCACCAAGCAGCCGCATTCGGCAGGCAAGAGACACACCAGAGGCACGTTCGCATATTGTCGCGGCTTATAGCCATGCTCAGCACGCTCGCCAAGGGGGTGTTAAGAAGGAAGGACCGTTTGGCTGTCCAACACCATTCTATTGACATCGTTCTCTTTTGTGATTTTCTGGCCACGGGCGACTTCAACATGTGCTCGCAGCGTGATCGCTGCGATGGCCTCCTGCAGCCTTGGATTTGCGGCCGCCGTCAGCTGTCCGGAGAGCACCTGGAGTTCGCCCAGCACGTCTGTCGCTGCAGCACCATCGAGCAGCCCGTGCTGCAGCTTCGTCAGCAGATCAAGCAAAGCGGTGCCGTACCGCCTGGACCTGGCGTCTCGCTCCTGCGGTGACTCAACCTCCTGTAGGAACAGCAGGGGATCAGTGGCCGCTGCGGCTGGGGCTGCGGTCTCGGACAATCGGGTCGATCGCTCCGCCACGCTGAATCCGGTTTGGCGACGGCTGCTTGCGGCACGAAGCGCGTCTGTCCTGATCCCATTGGTTGGAAGAATGCTCATTCTTGTTCCCTGTCGTTTTTGCGCGCTCGTCTTTGCCATTCGGTAACACCTGGCGGCTAGCATCAGGCCAGGCTTGCGCGGGCAGAGTGCGCCGCAAAGCTGAACGAGACGCTACCGGCGGCGGTGGAAATGCTCCACCGATGATTATTAGGGGAATTTGCGCATGATGCGATTGTGCCCGGCGCTGATACTGGGTCTGGCCATGGCTTTCAGCGTCGGTGCTTCGGCGCAGGTTCGCATCAAAGATATCGCAGATGTCGAGGGCATTCGGGAAAATCAGTTGGTGGGCTACGGCCTCGTGGTTGGGTTGAACGGCACCGGAGACAAGCTCGATTCCGCCGTTTTCACCCGGCAATCCCTCATCGGCATGCTTGAGCGATTGGGCGTGAACACGCGCGATCAGGAGAGCAAGCTCAAGACCAAGAATGTGGCGGCCGTGATGGTGACAGCGGAACTGCCCGCCTTTGCACGCACCGGCAGCCGGATCGATGTCGCCATCGCAGCACTCGGTGACGCCACCAACCTGACTGGTGGCACATTGCTCGTAACACCCTTGCTGGCGGCAGATGGCGAGGTTTATGCCGTGGCGCAGGGAGCCATGGCCACTGGCGCAATCGCGGCGCGCGGGGCCGCTGCCTCCATCACGCGGGGCGTGCCCACCGCCGGGCGCATTGCCAATGGTGGAACGGTGGAGCGCGAGGTGGCGTTTCAGCTGGCCAGCCGCACGGCGGTGCGGCTCGGGCTGCGCAATCCTGATCTCACCACCGCGCGCCGCATGGCCGAGGCGGTGAACCGAGCCTTTGGAAGCCCAATCGCCAAGGCACTGGACCCCCGTACGGTGGCGTTGGATTTCAGCAATCGGGATGTGATCGAGTCGCTCGCGCGGGTGCAGGATTTGCGGGTTGAGCCGGATCACGCCGCCGTCGTGGTGGTTGATGAGGCGAGCGGGACGATTGTGATGGGCGCCAATGTGCGGGTCAGCACGGTTGCGATCGCGCAGGGTAATCTTACCATTCGCGTGGCCGAGACGCCCCAGGTCAGCCAGCCCGGCGCACTTTCGGGCGGCTCGACGGTGGTGGTGCCACGTACAACTCTGCAGGTGGATGATGGCGGGGATAAGAAGTTGGGAATTCTGTCGGGTAACGTCACGTTGCGCGATCTGGTTGGCAGTCTGAATGCGCTCGGTGTAGGGCCGCGGGACATGATCAGCATTTTGCAATCAATAAAGGCGGCCGGCGCGTTGCAAGCCGACCTGCAGGTCCGTTGATGATCGTTGCCCCTAAACCCGACCCAGCCGACATCTCTGCCCCAGGCCATGCTAAAGCATGGAAGGCGGCACAAGATTTCGAGGCTTTGGCGCTGGGCCAGTTGCTGACGCCGATCTTCGAGACGGTAAAATCCTCCACAGGGCCATTCGGCGGCGGGTCGGGTGAGGAGACCTGGCGCCCGATGATGACGCAGGAGCTGGCTAAACAGATCGGCAAAAGCGGCGGACTGGGGCTGGCCGTGCCGATCTACCGGCAGATGCTGCAGATGCAGGAACAGGCAAAGGAGGCACATTGACCGCACATCCAGCCATAATAGCTGCACGCGTCCTGTGCGGTGTGCTTGCAGCAGAAAACGAGGCACTTGAAATGATGGACATCACCGGCGCCACGGCGTTGGTAGCCCAGAAGCAGCGTGCGACGGACGACTTGCTCGCTGCGCAAAAGACGACGCCGCCTCTGGAACGCGCCGCCTGGCTCGCCGAAGGACAGCGACTGGCAGCACTTGCGCAGGAGAACAAGCGATTGTTGGAACGCGCGATGATGGCGCAGAACCGAGTGATGGCCTGTATCGCACGCGCCATTCCACGCGCCGTGTCGCACTTCGCGGGTTATGGCGCGAGTGGCCGGGCGCCGTTGATCTCGGCATCTCCGCCGATCACGTTGTCGAACAGCGCCTGATGAAATTCCAGGAATGGCCGGTGGTGGCACGCCAGGCCCCGCACGTGCAAAATCCTGACTGATCCATTTTCGACTGATCCATTTCCGACTGATCCATTTCCGACTGGGCCAACTTGGGGTGGGGCCACACCAAAATTTCACGAATGACGGCCTGGGCCTTGTGCGTTCCGCTATCTGGTTCGACAAGCCTCAGAACGAACCTCGCCGCGGGAGTTAAGGCGGATGCGCATCGACCTTATTGTGCCGACCCCTTTCGACGTGTTGACCGGCGGCACGCTGTATGACCGTCACATGGCCGACCTTTGGCGGCTGGCGGGGCATACCGTGCAGATCCACACGCTCGCCGGGCGGCTTCCGATGCCGGACGCGAGAGCTTACGCGGCGGCCGACGTTATCTGGCAACGCCTCGATGGCAGCGACGCCGTCGTGATCGACAACATGGCGCTGGCCGCATTCGGCCGGGTTGATGATCGGCTGCTGGAGCATCCGACCATCGTGCTCGACCACCATCCTACTGGGCTAGAAACCGGGCTCGATCCGGACTTTGCGGTGTGTTTGATCGAGATCGAGACACGGCTGCTTGCGCACGCGCGTCATATCGTTGTCACCAGCCAGACCACGGCGGCCACGCTTGCCGCGCAATTCGCCATGCCGACCGATCGTATGACGGTTATCGAACCGGGCACCGCGCCAGCACCGCGCAGTTCCGGTTCGAGGGCCGGTGTTGTGAACATTCTCTCGATCGGCTCGCTGATTCCGCGAAAGGGTCACGACATTCTGCTAAGGGCGTTGGCGCGACTGGTCGATCTCGAATGGAGCCTGACGATTGCGGGTGGCGATCGGTTTGATCCCGTCACAGCAGATGGGCTGCGCGCACTGCCGGATGACCTCGGCATCGGTAGGCGCGTGCGGTTTTGCGGTGAAATGAACGGTCATCCCCTGGCAAAGCTTTGGCGGGAGGCTGATCTCTTTGCGTTGGCCACGCGCTATGAAGGCTATGGAATGGCAATCGCCGAGGCGCTCAAACGGGGCCTACCCGTCGCGGTCTGCAATGGCGGCGCCGCCGGCGCGCTCGTATCACCGCAAAGCGGCGTAGTCTGCCCGGTGGGAGACATCGACCAATTGTCCAAGGCGCTGCGCCGCATGATCTTTGATGAACGCCTGCGCCGTTCCATGGCCGATGCGGCCTGGGCGATAGGGCAGAGCCTGCAGGATTGGGCCGCCCAGGCCGAACTGTTCGCACATGTTCTGGCGACACATTCGGGGAAAGCATAAAATGGCATTGCTAGGCTGCATCGCCGACGATTTCACCGGCGCGACCGATCTCGCTTCCATGCTCGTGGGCCAAGGGATGCGTGCTGTCCAGCTGATTGGCGTGCCGGATGCGAACATGGTCGTGCCAGATGCCGATGCCATCATAATCGCGCTGAAATCGCGCACCGCGCCGGTGGCAGATGCGATAAACGAAAGCCTCGCAGCGCTGGCCTGGTTGCAGGGTGCCGGATGCCGGCAGATCTTCTTCAAATACTGCTCCACGTTCGACAGCACGCCGGCGGGCAATATCGGCCCGGTGGCAGATGCCCTGGTCGAGGCGCTCGGTTGCGGCTTCGCGTTGGCGTGCCCGGCCTTCCCAGCGAACGGTCGCAGCGTCTATCAAGGACATCTGTTCGTGGGCAGCGCGCTGCTCAACGAAAGCGGCATGGAGCATCATCCGCTCACGCCGATGAAAGATGCCAATCTGGTGCGTGTGCTGTCGCAGCAGACCGATGCCACGGTGGGGCTGGTGCCGTTTGCCACGGTGGAGAAAGGCCCGCTTGCGATCCGGCGTGCGATGACCCAGCTGAAAGAACAAGGCAGGCGTTATGCAATCGTCGATGCGGTGGACAACGCGCATCTGCATGCGATCGGCGAGGCGGCAGCGGGACACGCATTGATCACCGGTGGCTCTGGCGTGGCGCTTGGCCTGCCGCAGAATTTTCGAAATTCCGGCCACCTGGCGGCCTTGGAGAATCCCGGCGCATTGCCGTCTGTCGAAGGATACGCGGCGGTGCTGGCCGGGTCATGTTCGCGGGCGACGTTGTTCCAGATCGGCACCGCCCGCGATCATCTGCAGACCTTGGAACTCGATGCGCTGGCCGAGCCCGATGCGGCTGCGCTGGCGGCTCGGGCGCTCGCCTGGACTAAAGGAAAGCTGGGCGCAGCGCCGATCGTGATTGCCGCGTCGGCAGGGCCTGAGAAGGTGACAGCCTTGCAGCAGATGCTGGGGCGCGAAGCCGCTGGAGCCCTTGTTGAAGATGCGATGGCCGCCATTGCGGAAGGCCTTGTTGCAGCCGGCGTGCGGCGCATGATCGTGGCGGGGGGCGAGACCTCCGGCGCCATTGTAACGCGGCTGGGCGTGAGGCGCCTGCGCATCGGTGCGGAGATCGATCCCGGCGTGCCTTGGACGTTTGCCGAAGGCAGCGGTCCGCCCATGCGGCTGGCGTTGAAAAGTGGCAATTTCGGCGCGCGGGACTTCTTCACAAAGGCCTTCGCGATGGAGGGCGCGTGATGCAAGAGGGCGAAACCCGCAGCCTGCTCGTGCAACTCGCCGCATCGCTGTTTGCGCGGGGCTACGCGGTGGGAAGTGCCGGCAATATCAGCGTGCGCCTGGAAGACGGGTTTCTGATCACGCCGACCAATTCCTCGCTCGGCAGGCTGGATGGCGCGCAAATTTCGAAGCTAGATACCGAATTCCACCATGTGTCCGGCGATCGTCCATCCAAGGAGGTCTTCATGCATCGCGCCTTCTATCAGGCAAGACGCGATGCGGGCGCCGTGGTGCATCTGCATTCGACGATGGCCACCGCAATCGCATGCCTTGCGGATGCCGACCCGTTGGCGCCGATCCCGCCTTTGACGCCGTATTTTGTGATGCGGATTGGTAAATCACTGCCGATCATTCCGTACTATCGGCCCGGCGACCCCACGATGGAGCCTGCCATCCATGCTGCGGCCGCGGGCGCGCGGGCGGTATTGCTGGCCAATCACGGGCCAGTCGTCAGTGGGCCAACTCTGACAGATGCTGTCTATGCGGCCGAAGAGTTGGAGGAGGCCGCACGGTTGGCGATTTTGCTGCGCGGCCAGGCCACGCGAACTCTGTCAGCCACGCAGATTGATGACCTGTTGACGGCGTTCGGCTAATTTCTCAAGCGAGGCAACCGACCGGCAGGGCACAATGCGTGCCCTGCCGGTCGGTTGTATCAGGCTGAGGGAGCGGCCTTGCTGCCCTTCTTCATGGGCTTGGCGGCAGGCGAAGGCATCGCGGGTTCGACAGACTTTGCAGTCTTGCTCGACACGTTTCCGGTCTGCGAACGCAACGCCTTGGCTGCGGTGGCGCTGGCGGCAGACATGCCACCCATCTTGCCGTCCGATGCCTTTGGGGCTTTCGCAGCAGCGGCTTTCGGGGCAGCAGGCTTTGCAGGCTTGGCGGGAGCAGCCTTTGGCATGGCCTTCACAGCAGGCTTCGAAGCAGCTTTCGCCAAGGCCTTCGGAGCGGCCTTGGCCGGAACTTTTACAGCGGCAGCCTTCGCCGGTGCGGCCTTGGCTGGCATGGATTTTTTTGCCACCGGCTTGGTGGTAGCAGGAGCCTTTGCAGCGGCAGGCTTCGCCGCAGGCTTGGCGGAGACTGCTTTGGCTGGCTTGGCAGCCGGCTTTGCAGCGGCTTTTGCCTTCGCGGGGGCGGCCTTCCTTGTCACCTTCATTGCCGCCGCCTTGGCGGGGGCTTTGGCGGCCGGCTTTGCAGGCGCGGCCTTTGCGGTTTTGCGGGAGGGTGCGGCCATCGCCATAGCTTCGGCGCGCACAGTGATCTTGGTGGTTTCGTCGTTACTCACGTGGACAGACTCCTGACGAGGGTTACTTGAATGGATACGGCCGGCACAGTCATTCGCTTCATCGAGCAAAGCTTTGTTGTACTGGCATACGCGGTGGTGATCATGCTCTCACAGGGGGGCTCTCATCAGGCCAGATGCCTTGCGGGTTTTGGTTCGTCGCATGTCCGCCCCTCTCCAGATGCACACACGCGCCAGATGGTTGCTTGACGAATCGCGCTTCCCGCGTATGCGTGTGAATTCCGCTATCACTTCATGTAACGCGCGTGTCAATCAAAAGACGACATACAAAACATGGAAAACTCGGTGGTTGCAGGCTGCAAACTGCTGATATCGGTCCGGAATGCACTGATGAATCCAAGGTCATTTATAAAATATGCAGTGCTGGAATAGATCTTTCGAAAACGCTGTCGCCCCGTTTTAGGGCAACGTTGGGCTCCGGGCAGACTTAGAAAAAAGCGCTTGAATCGACTATGAAATCGCCTGCAGGAACCCCGTTTCGGCCATCGTTGCTTCGCAGGTGGCGGAACACGCGGCGCTTGGCTAGCGTGCGGCCTCCGAAACCAACAAGCTGAGGTTGTTATGTCCGCACCGTTCGACAGCGTCTTTCTCGGCGATATCGTGACATCCTCGGACATTTTGCGAAATGGATATGTCGCAACGCGAGGCGAGGTTATCGCGGCAATCGGCGTGGGCGAGGCGCCGCCTGCTGGCATCACGCATGATCATGGCGGGTGTTTGATTTTCCCTGGTTTGGTGGATGGCCACATGCACACCGCATCCGCCATCGGATGGCCGGGGATTGAGGGTGCAACACGATCGGCCGCCGCCGGTGGCGTTACCACCTGCGTTGACATGCCCTACGACGTGCCGCAGGCAGTGGTGAATGCGGAGATCCTGGCCGAAAAGATCGGCTGGGTGGAACGCACCGCGCATGTGGACATGGCGCTGTATGGAACCATTCGCAAATCCGGCGGGATCGCTGCCATCGCAGAGCTTGCGGCGGCGGGGATTTCAGCGTTCAAATTGTCCACCTACGAATACGACGCGGTGCGTTTTCCGCGCATCGATCATCCAACGATGCTGGCCGCGTTTGCCGAGATCGCCAGAACCGGGCTGCCGGTGGCGGTGCACAACGAAGACCAGGAGTTGGTTGAACGGCTGACCGCACAGGCGCGGTCCGAGGGGCGCACGGATGCGATCATGCACGCCCGCACCCGGCCCCCATTGGCCGAGACGTTGGCGGATCTTGAGATTTTTGAGCTCGGCCTGGCCACCGGCGCACATGTGCATATCGCGCATTCGTCGCTGGCACGCGGCTTCGATATCGCAGCGGCGTTTCGGGCGATGGGGGGTAGGGCCACTGGCGAGGCGTGCATTCAGTATCTGTGTATGACGGAGGACGATCTTGTGCGGTTGGGCGGTCGCGGCAAGTGCAACCCACCGTTTCGCACGCACGCCGAGGTTCAGGCGATGTGGGCGAAATTGGAGGCCGGCGAGATCGAATACGTATCGACGGATCATGCGCCGTGGCCGGCCGATCGCAAGGCCAGCACCGATATCTTCGCGTGCGGCGCAGGGCTGGTGGGGATGCAGAGCTTTGCGCCGCTGATGTTCACCCTGCTGGAAGAGCGTGGATTGTCGCCAAGCCTGATGGCGCTTTATTGCGCCGAGCGCAGTGCGAAGCTGCACGGGCTGTATCCGACGAAGGGGGCGATCAGGCTGGGGGCGGATTGCGATCTGGTGGTGATGAAGCGGGGGGAATTCGCATTCAACGAGGCGGATATCCAGGACCGGCCGGAGTTGCGGTGGTCGCCGTATCATGGCAGGCGCATGCGGGCGCGGGTGGCAACCACGGTTTTGCGGGGACAGGTGATCTGGGATGGCGTGAATGTGCTGGCCATGCCGGGCACCGGGCGTTTCGTGCGGCGGCTATGATCGGCCGCGGTTTGCATTCCCGCCGCCGGTCGCGTTCAATTCGGTGACGTTTTATCGAGTCTGAAAGAACCATGCCGCGCATCATCACCGTCGCTGCCGCCCAGCTGGGTCCGTTGCAACTGGCCGACACCCGCGCAATGGCGGTGGCCCGCATGGTGCGGCTGCTGGAGCGGGCACGGGTGCGTGGCGTGGAGCTGGTGGTGTTTCCCGAGCTGGCGCTGACGACGTTCTTTCCACGGCATTACCGCGACGACATCGCCGCGGCGGATTGCTGGTTCGAGGAGACGATGCCATCGGCAGACACGCAGCCGTTGTTCGATGCCGCGCAAAAATACGGCATCAGTTTTCATCTGGGATATGCCGAGATCGCCCATGAGGCGGATGATACGGGCGCGGTGCGGCGGCGTCGGTTCAACACGTGCATTCTGGTCAATGGCAGCGGCGATATCGTACTGAAATACCGGAAAGTGCATCTGCCCGGCCATGCCGAATTCAATTCGAAGCGTGCCGTGCAGCACCTGGAAAAGCGATATTTCGAGGTGGGCAATCTGGGCTTTCCCGTGGTGCGGGCGCCGATCGGCAATCTGTCGGGGCTGAACGTGGGCATGATGATCTGCAATGATCGCCGCTGGCCCGAGGCGTGGCGGGTGCTGGGCCTGCAATCGGTTGAGATGGTGATGCTCGGCTACAACACGCCCAGCCTCAACCAGTCGGCAGCCGGGTTCGAGGCGCCGCATCTGCGGGTGGCGCACAGCCATCTCAGCATCCAGGCCGGCGCCTATCAGAACGCAACGTTTGCCGTGGCGACCGCGAAGGCGGGGGTAGAGGATGGCTGCGAGTTGTTCGGCCATTCCATCATCGTCAATCCGCAAGGCGAGATATTGGCGCAGGCCACCACGTGGGATGACGAGCTGATCACGGCGGATTGCGATTTGGCGCAGGTGCAGCTCGGCCGCTCCACCATTTTCGACTTCGAAGCACATCGCAGGCCCGAGGCCTACGGGCGCATCACGTCACAGGTGGGAGCAGTGGAGCCGCATGTGTGGAGCAGAAATCTACAGCCGGGCGAGTGCGATGCCGGCAGCGGCCTGACAAGGATCGATGACCGGAAGGCCACAGGCTGAGGCGATGGCTTCGCGGTGATGCGCCATGCCGGTGCATCCCAGGATAATGGCCTGCGCCCCCTGCCCTGCCAGCGCCTGTGCGGTTCTGATCAAGGCGTCCCGCGCGCTGGTGGGTTCGAGCAGCTGCGGGATGGACAAATTCATGGCGATCTCGCCAGCGAGGCGCTGTTCCAGGCCAATGGTGCGCAGAGCCATGAGATGGCGGGCCTTGGAGGCGTCGGCGAGCGCTATGACGCCGAAGCGGCCGATGCCGGCGGCCACGGACACGGCGGAACGGAACGCGCCCAGCACTGGTGCCGTTGTCTGGGCCTGGACGGCTTCGATCCCGGGGTCTGACGCGCAGGCGACAACGTAGAAATCGGCTTTCTCACGGCTGACGGCCTGGCAGAGTGGTTCGACGGCGTTGTGCCAGTCCCGCCAGGAGATTATGGCTTCGGGGCCGTCCGGAAGCGATATAACGTCGATCACCGGGCCACCATTGGTACGGAAGCGGTCAACGGCTGCGGAAATGCCGGCACCGCAGGCGGTGTTGGCGTTCGGATTGAGAAACAGGATACGTGCCATGCGCGGGAAACTTGATCCAGTGTGCGGGCACGCGCAAGTAATGCTGCATCGCACACACTATGTTTGTATAACATACATGAAAACGGTAGGGCGCCTGCCCGCAGCCGTTGAAAGAAGCAATTCATGGACTCCGTTCCCAGCTTGATCGCCCCTGTGACAGTTGTCTGGCAGCCGGACCGGGCCATCAAGGCGCCGGCGTGGCCCGTGCCGGCATTCGGCACGGCGTTGCTGCGCGGGATCAAGGGCACCTGCCCGGCCTGCGGCAAAACGAAGCTGTTCCGCGGTTATCTGCGGGTGGCGGATGACTGCACGTCTTGCGGCGTGCCGTTAGGCCAGATTCGGGCGGATGATCTGCCGCCTTACCTCACGATTTTCGTGGTGGCGCATATCGTGGTGCCGCTGATGCTGGTGGTGGACCGGGCCTATGGGTTGTCCGACCTTGCACAGGCGGCGATCTGGCTGCCCGTGACGACGCTTCTGTGCCTGGGGCTGCTGCGGCCAATCAAGGGTGCCGCGGTGGCGCTGATGCTGCGCTTGGATCTGGTGCGGGCGGCGTCGGATGCCTGATCAGGCGTCGCGGCTGGCGCATATCGCCCTGGTGGGGGAGGCTTTGACGCGGCTTTCGCCCATTCTGGAAGCGGATCGGGCGCAGGCCGTGGCGGATCTGCAGGCGGAGAACAGTTTTGCTCCCATCGGCGTGGAGAATGGACCCTATTCGTTGACGCTTTCGATTCACGAGGGGCGGCTGGTGTTCGACATCCGCCGAGTGGCAGAGCGGCCGGAGAATGCTGATCCGCTGCGCACCATCGCACTTGCGCTGGGGCCGTTTCGCGGGCTGATCAAGGACTACCAGATGCTGGTGGACAGCTACATCAAGGCTGTCGAGGAAGGCCGAGAGGCGCGAATCCAGGCGATCGACATGGGGCGTCGCGGGCTGCACAACGAGGGTGCCACGTTGATGACGGATCGTCTGGCCGGCAAGGTTACGATCGATTTCGAAACCGCGCGCCGGCTGTTTACCCTCGTGTGCGTTCTGCACCAGCGGATTTGAGGATTCTACGCGGATGAAGATCGACGGCACACCTTATCGCAGCGTGTGGGTGGACGCGCAGGATGGCTGGTCGGTGCGGATCATCGACCAGACGAAATTGCCGTGGTCGGTGGATATCGTCCGTCTCGTGGATGTGGCGGGGATTGCGCATGCCATCCGGTCCATGCAGGTGCGTGGCGCGCCGTTGATCGGGGCGGTGGCGGCGTACGGCGTGGCGCTGGCGTTGCGGGTAGACGCTTCGGGCGCGGCGATGGAGCGGGATTGCGCGATGCTTGCCGAGGCGCGGCCGACGGCGGTCAATCTGCGGTGGGCGGTGGGGCGGATGCTGGCGCGGCTGCGGCCGTTGCCGTCGCAGGCTCGGGCAGCTGCGGCTTATGAGGAGGCGCAGGCGATTGCCGATGAGGATGCGGCGATGTGCGAGGCGATCGGTGAGCATGGGGCGCCGTTGATTGCCGAGATTGCCGAGCGGACGGGTCGGCGGGTGAATCTGCTCACGCATTGCAATGCGGGCTGGCTGGCGACGGTGGATTGGGGCACGGCTTTGGCGCCGATTTACAAAGCGTATGAACAAAAAATCGATCTGCATGTGTGGGTGGATGAGACGCGGCCGCGCAACCAGGGGGCGTTTCTGACGGCGTTTGAGCTAGGCAAGCACGGCGTGCCGCATACGGTGATTGCAGACAATGCGGGCGGGCATCTCATGCAGCATGGCCAGGTGGACATGGTCATCGTGGGCACCGACCGGGTGACACGGACGGGCGACGTGGCGAACAAGATCGGCACGTATCTTAAGGCGCTGGCGGCGCGCGACAACGATGTGCCGTTCTGGGTGGGGTTTCCGTCGTCGACGATCGATTGGACGGTGTCGGACGGGGTAACCGAAATTCCGATCGAGGAGCGGGCGGCGTCCGAGGTGACGACGATTACGGGGCGCGGGTTGGATGGGGCA
>JBBROR010000025.1:0-20447 GCA_038229175.1 Acetobacterales bacterium
CGAGATTGGCCCTGTTCGCGACGTGGTGCTGAGCCCGAGCCATCCCTACACAGATGGCCTGATGGGCTCGATCCCGGCGCTGGACGTGCGGGTGGACCGGCTGCGCCAGATCGACGGCGCCATGCCGCGGCTGGGCGCCATTCCGCGCGGCTGCGCCTTCAACCCCCGCTGCACCCAGGCTGTTGAGCTCTGCCGGATGGAACGCCCGGAGCTGATGCCGGCGGGCTCCACCATGGCGGCCTGCTGGGTGGCGGCGGGCCGGGCATGAGCCGCAGCGTTCTTCAGGCCATCGAGGTTTCGCGGCATTTCGACGTGTCGCGTCCCGCCCTTCAACGCATGATGAGCGGCGAGGGGCGGCGAACCCTGCGCGCGGTCGATGGCGTTTCGTTCGACATCGACGCCGGCACCACGCTGTCGCTGGTGGGCGAAAGCGGCTGCGGAAAATCCACCGTGGCGCGGCTGGCGGTGGGGCTTTACACGCCGACCGACGGCGAGATCCGCTTCGAGGGGCATCCGCTGTCCTCGGCCCGCGCCCAGCCCGACCTGCGGCGGAAGATGAACATGATCTTCCAGGACCCATATGCCTCGCTGAACCCGCGATGGCGGGTGCGCGACATCGTGGCCGAGCCGATTCGCGCGTTCAAAATCTTGTCAGGCAAGGCCACCATCGCCGATCGGGTGGTGCAACTTCTGACCCAGGTTGGCCTGTCCGGCGCCGACGGCGAGAAATTCCCGCACGAATTCAGCGGCGGCCAGCGCCAGCGCATCTCCATCGCCCGCGCGCTGTCCAGCGAGCCGGAATTTTTGGTGTGCGACGAGCCGACGTCGGCGCTGGATGTGTCCGTGCAGGCACAGATTTTGAACCTGATGCGCGACCTGCAGCAGAATCTCGGGCTGACCTACCTGTTCATCAGCCACAACCTGTCGGTCGTGCGGCACATGTCCGACCGGTTGGGCGTGATGTATCTTGGCCGAATCGTGGAGCAGGGGCCGGGGGAGGACATCTTCCGCACCCCACGTCACCCCTATACGCGTATGTTGCTCGACGCGATCCCCGATGTTGCCATGACCGGCCGCAGCCGCACGCCGGTCTCAGGCGAGGTGCCCAGCCCGATCGCGCCACCCTCCGGCTGTCCCTTCCACCCGCGCTGTCCGTTGGCAAACGACCGCTGCCGGGTCGAAAAGCCGGAACAGACCCGTGCCGGCGACGTGCGGGTGGCGTGTCATGCGGTGGAAGAGGGCAGGGATTTCTAGTGGTTAAGATCTGAGGGAAGAGTCCTCAGATCTTAACCACTAGATCATGATGCGTTTGGGTTGCTTCAACCAAACGCATGAACATGATCGGTAAAACAAAGGTTAGAGTGTGATGATTTTGACTCTACCCAAAATCATCACGCTCTAGCCTCTGATCTTGTGGGCCAAATTCCCTGACGCTCCGGTAGCAAGCGTCAGGTTTGGACCACTAGGCTGGATACTGCTTGCGCGCCGTGACCTCGATCTCGATCCTGACCGCGGGATCGATCAGCCCGGCCTGAAACATCGTCGCCGCTGGCCGGCTGTCGCCGAATGCCCGGCGCAGCGCCGGCCAGCAGGCCGGAAATTCCTTGGCATCGGGCAGGATGTAATGGACCCTCACCACGTCCTGAAATCCGCTGCCCGCTTCAGCCAACGCCTTGGCGATATTGGCCAGCGCCTGCTCCGCCTGCGCCAGGACCCCATCGGCGAGAACCATCGTGGCGTAGTCGAACCCGGTGGTTCCAGAGACGAACACCCAATCCCCGTCGACCACGGCGCGGGAATAGCCCACCTCGGCTTCGAAGGACGATCCGGACGATATCAGTTGACGCATGGCGCTATCCCCAGGGTGTGGCGGGGGTTGTATTCTGCCCTGCGATGCGCTTCAACGCCCGGCCTTGCTCCGGACCCATCGTCATGACGCGCATCATCGGCATCGACTTCGGCACCACCAATTCGGTGCTCTCTGTCCTGGACGCCGATGGCACCACCCACAACGCCAGCTTCGGCCCGGATGCGCTGGACGTTTTCCGTTCGGTGCTGTGCTTTTGGGCCGAAGAGGAGCCAGGGCGCCGCACCGAACTGCGCTCTGCGGCGGGACCTGCCGCGATTGCAGCCTATCTCGACGATCCGCTCGACAGCCGGTTGATCATGTCGATGAAGTCGTATCTGGCGCAGCGCAGCTTCACGCAAACCACGCTGTATGGCCGCAACGTGACGCTGGAACAGCTGATCGCAATCTTTTTGCGCGCCTTCATGGCCGCCAGCGGCATCGATACCGTGGATACGCACATCGTCGCCGGCCGGCCGGTGCGGTTCGTGGGCGAGACGGCAGACGACGCTTTCGGCGAGCAGCGCCTGCGCGATGCCTTCGCGGAGGCGGGCCTGGAAGGAATTGACGTGGCTTACGAGCCCGAGGCCGCCGGCTATCGCTTTGCCCGGGAACTGAAATCCGCGGCCAATGTGTTGATCGGTGACTTCGGCGGCGGCACCAGCGACTTTTCCATCGTCCGCTTCGACAAGGGCCAGGTGACGCCGCTCGCCACGACCGGTATCGGCATCGCCGGCGACGCGTTCGACTACCGCATCATCGACCAGGTCATTTCTCCTTTGCTCGGCAAGGGTGACACCTATCGGCCGGGCGGCACGGACCTGCCGGTGCCGCCGGAGTATTTCTCCGCTTTCGCACGCTGGCACCGGCTGTCGCTGATGAAGGCGCCGCGCACCCTGCGTTCGATCACCGAGGTGGCGGCCAAGGCGCGGCATCCTGAACGCCTGCGTGCGCTGCTTACGTTGATCGAGGACGAATTGGGGTATCGTCTGTATCAGGTCGTCTCTGCCGCCAAGGCGGCGTTGTCGCGTGGCGACAGCACTGTGCTGTCCTTTCACCACAAGGACATTCATATCGAGCAGACCATCGCCCGTGCGGATTTCGAAAGCTGGATCGCGCCGGATATCGCCAGGATGTCGCAGACGGTAGACGCGACATTGGTCCAAGGTGGGCTTCGTGAGGGTGCTATCGACCATGTGTTTCTCACCGGTGGGACGTCGTTCGTGCCGGCCGTGCGCCGGCTGTTCGAAGACCGCTTCGGCGCCGAAAAAGTGTCCGCAGGGGGCGAGTTCGTGTCAGTGGCGGAGGGGCTGGCGCTGATCGGCCGTGATCGGATGCCGCAGGCCGACGCAGCTTAAATCCCGAGTTTATTTCGTATAAGCTGATTATAATACGAACTGAAATTGTTATTCATTGACTGCCGTGTTTTCGCGAAGGCAGTCTATGCCGCCATCGGTACGGAGGCTTCGATGCGTCGATTTTTGTTTGTCGCTGCAATCGGCATATCGCTGGCCAGCCCAATACGGGCACAGACAACCCTGATGAATGCCAGCTACGACCCCACGCGGGAGCTTTATGCCGAGATCAACAAGGCGTTCTCGACCGCATGGCAGAAAACCTCAGGCAAATCGTTGACGATCCGTGCCTCGCACGCCGGCTCCGGCGCGCAGGCGCGTTCGGTGATCGACGGTTTGCAAGCCGATGTCGTAACACTTGCGTTACAGCCGGATATCGACGCCATCGCTGAACGATCCGGCAGGATTGCCACGGATTGGCAAGCCAAAATGCCCAATCGCGGCGTGCCCTATACCTCCACGATCCTGTTCGTGGTGCGCCGGGGCAATCCGAAGGGCATTCATGATTGGGCCGATCTGATCAAGCCCGGCGTTTCGATCGTGACGCCCAATCCAAAAACCTCGGGGGGGGCGCGGTGGAATTACCTCGCCGCCTGGGGCTATGCGTTGCGTGCCAATGGCGGCGACGCGGCCAAGGCGCGTGCCTTCGTGGCTGAACTTTTCCGCCACACCCCGGTGTTGGACAGCGGCGCCCGCGGCGCCACGATCAGTTTCGTGCGCCGCAAGCAAGGCGACGTTCTGCTGGCGTGGGAGGACGACGCCGTTCTTGCCACCAAGGAGTTTAGTCCCGGCGCGTTGGAAATTGTGGTGCCGTCGATTTCGATAAAGGCCGAGCCGGTGGTGGCGGTTGTGGACCAGGTTGTCGATCGCCGCGGCACCCGGGCACCGGCCGAGGCCTACCTGAAGTTCCTCTATTCGCCGGAAGGCCAGGAGATCATCGCCCGGCACCATTATCGCCCGATTGACCCGGCGGTGGCGGCGAAGCACGAAGGCGAATTTCCCAGGCTGGAGTTGTTCGACATCGAGTTGTTCGGCGGCTGGAAGAAGGCAGCCGCCGAACACTTCGCCGATGGCGGCACCTTCGACCAGATCACTCAGCCGTAGGTCGGCACCGCCCGAAAATTCGCGTTGGAGCGAGGATATCGGGCGGGTCTTCGCCGTTGGTCATCCGCGGCCGATGAACGGCATCTTCGTGGCCATGACGGTCACGAACTGCACGTTGGCATCGAGCGGCAGGCCGGCCATGAAAATGATGGTCTGGCCCACGTTTTCTACCGCCATCGTCGGTTCGATCTCCGTCGTGCCGTTCGGCTGTGGCACGCCGCGGGCCATACGCTCGGTCATTGGCGTTGCGGCATTGCCGATATCGATCTGCCCGCAGGCGATGTCGTAGCGGCGGCCATCGAGCGAGATCGATTTGGTGAGCCCCGTGATCGCGTGCTTGGTGGCGGTGTAGGGTGCCGAGCCGGGCCTTGGCGTGTGTGCCGAGATCGACCCGTTGTTGATGATGCGGCCGCCTTGCGGGCTTTGATCGCGCATCAGGCGAAAGGCCGCATGCGCCACCATGAAGGCGCCGTTGAGGTTCACATTCACGACGCCGGCCCATTGCGCCAGGGTCAGGTCGCCAAAATTCGTGCTCGGCGTGCCGCCGCCGGCGTTGTTGAACAACACGTCCAGCCGGCCATACCGCTCGGCGATGGTGGCGAACAAGGCTGTCACGCTGTCGACATCGCTGACATCGGTGGGCACGGCAAACATGTTTCCGCTGGTGGCAATGCCGACCGTCTCGGCCAGCGCGTCAGGCCGCCGGCCGGCGATCACCACCGTGTAGCCGGCGGCGTCCAGCGCCAGGGCTGCGGATCGGCCAACGCCACTGCCGGCCCCGGTAACCAGTGCAATCCTTGGGGCGATCTTTGTGTTCATTATTTCTTGCTCCCGCATGCGTCATGCCACTTTTCGAGATGGCAGTTTGGCACCACCAGCCTGGGCTGGCACCCCCCCCATTGTCGCATTGCACCGGCCAGCGCCGTTTGTGGCTAAAATGCGGCGGCATTCTGACCAAATGATGCACATGACTGTGAAGGATCGAACCAATCGTTCGGCGGCGCGTTCAAACATTACTGAATACACCGAGGTATCCGATCATGCTCCACGAACCGATCTTCTCAATCTTCATGGCTGCTGTGGCGGTCGCTATTACCTTGATCGTCTGGAATTTCATTGCAAATGTCGGTCCGCAAAATGTGACCGACAGTGCGACCGACAGTGTTACTGGCATGGGGCGGAAGTTGCAGGCGATCCCTGTCAAGCGCAACGGCTGATTCCGTGGGCAAAATTTCATGACGCTTGGATAGTAAGCGCAAGGTTTGGACGATTGATTGGTGACCATTTCGGGTAGAGTCAAATTCATCGCGCTTTAAAGTTTGTTTTACTGATCATGTTGATGCTTCTGGGTGAAGCAACCCCAACGCGTCATGATCTGGGAGGGTCTGCCTTCGGAGGCCCCGATACGGGTTGAAATGGCATAACCACCGGCGGGCTGAGCATGCGGCAGAGGGCACCATGAAGATCGGCCATTGCACCTTGGCCCCGTTTATTGCGGCGGAGCATTGTCCTTGGACGGCAGACCGGCAAGACTGGCTTCACGTTTGCATGCCCCTGGCAGGACGGCCCATCCGTCCACGGTAATTTCGCCCCAGGAAATCAACGGGAGCTTCCTTGATGAAACGCAGAACCGCACTGGCGACAGGTGCCGCAGCTGTTGTCACCAGTGTCTTGGCTCGTCCATCGATCGCACAAACTTCGAACGTTTTGCGCTTCGTGCCGCAGGCCAATCTCTCCAGCCTCGATCCGATCTGGACCACAGCAACCGTTGCCTTCGAACACGGCTATTGCGTGTGGGACACGATCTATGGCCTCGACGAGAAGCTCAACCCCAAACCACAGATGGCCGAAGGGCACACGGAAAGTGCGGACGGCCTCACGTTCACCATCACCTTGCGCGACAATCTGAAATTCAGTGACGGAACCCCCGTGCTGGCGCGGGACTGTGTGCAATCCATTATTCGCTGGTCCAAGCGCAACCCGATGGGCGGCACGCTGATGGAGCGTTGCAACGAGCTGGTGGCGCTGGACGACAAGCGGCTTGAATTCCGTATGAAGAAGCGATTCCCGATCATTGCCTATGTGCTCGGCGGCGAAGGCTGCTTCATCATGCCTGAACGCGTCGCGAAGACAGATGCGTTCACACAGATCACGGAAATTGTCGCCTCCGGCCCCTTCAAGTTCCTGCCCGGCGACTACGTTTCAGGCTCGTCGGCCGCCTATGCACGCAATGAGCATTACACGCCGCGTCAGGAGCAGCCATCGATGTGGGCGGGCGGCAAGGTTGCCCATTTCGATCGGGTCGAGTTCAAGATCCTGCCGGATCCGGCCACCGCTGCTGCCGCTTTGGGCAAGGGCGAAGTCGATTGGTGGGAAAACCCGCTGCCCGATCTGCTGCCGCAGTTGCGCAAGAACAAGGCACTGAAGGCCGAAGTGCTGGATCCGCTCGGAGCCCTCGGCGTGATCCGCTTCAACCACCTGCACGCTCCGTTCAACAATGCCAAGTTGCGCCGCGCCCTGCTGCCTGCGATTACCCAGCGCGAGTTCCTTGAGGCCTTCTACGGCGATCTCACGGACGAACTTGGCCGCACCGGCGCCGGCTTCTTCACCGCGGGTGGTCCGTACGCCAACGATGCGGGAATGGCTGCGCTGGACGGCCCGCGCAGCATCGAGCTTTCCAAGAAGCTGATCGCCGAAAGCGGCTACAAGGGCGAAGAGATCCTGCTGATGTCGCCCAGCGACCAGCCCAACCTGTTTGCTGCCTGCAACGTGGCCAACGATCTGTTCAAACGTCTTGGTCTGAACGTGAACTACCAGGTGATGGACTGGGGAACATTGGTGAACCGCCGAGCCAGCAAGGCGCCGGCCGCCCAGGGTGGTTGGAACATCTTCATCACCACCTGGTCGGGGCTTGCCACGTCCAATCCCGGCAGCAGCCAGATCCTGCGCGGCACTGGCGAAGCCGGCTGGTTTGGTTGGGCCACCATGCCGGAGATGGAAAAGCTGCGCGATGCCTGGTTCGATGCGCCGAGCCTGGACACGCAGAAAGAGATCGCCAGGCAGATGCAGGTCCTGGCGTTCCAGGAAGTGCCCGTCATCCCCACCGGCATGTGGTTCACGCCCACCGCCTACCGGTCCAACCTGACCGGCATCATCAAATCAGGAACGCCGCTGATGTGGGGGGTGCGGCGCGTCTGACTGCACCAGAAACAGAAACGGAGCCCGTAAGGGCTCCGCTTCTTGGCAAATCATCTGCGCGACCATCATAAAACTCCAGGGAAACTCCCTGGAATTTTATGACGGGGCGATCGGCTGAGGGTCAGCCGGTCTTCTTGACGAGTTCTTCAGCCACGTTGCGCGGCACCGGATCGTAGTGGTGGAACTGCATCGTGAAGCTGGCGCGGCCTTTGGTCATGGAGCGCAGGTCTGAGATGTAGCCGAACATCTCCTTCAGCGGCACATGCGCCTTCACGATCACGGTTGAGCCGGCGCTGTCCTGGTTCTGGATCTGGCCGCGACGACGGTTGAGGTCGCCCACGACGTCGCCGACGTGATCGCTCGGCGTGGTGACTTCGACGTCCATGATCGGCTCGAGAATGATCGGGCTGGCCTTCTTCATGCCCTCACGGAAGCAGGCCTTGGCGGCGATTTCGAAGGCCAGAGCCGACGAGTCGACATCGTGGTATTTGCCGTCCAGCAGGGTGTAGCTGAAGTCCACCGTCTGGAATCCGGCGAGCACGCCGGTGTCGGCCTGGACGCGGATGCCTTTTTCCACGGCTGGGACGTATTCCTTCGGCACCGAGCCGCCAACGGTTTTGTTGGCGAAGGTGATCCCCGCGTTACGCTCGGCCGGCTCGAACATCACCTTCACTTCGGCATACTGGCCCGAACCGCCAGACTGCTTCTTGTGGGTGTAGGTTTCAGTGTGCGGCTTGGAGATCGTCTCGCGGTAGGCCACCTGCGGCGCGCCGATGTTGCAGTCAACGCCGTATTCGCGACGCAGACGGTCGATGATGATTTCCAGATGCAGTTCGCCCATGCCCGAAAGAATGGTCTGGCCACTCTCCTGGTCCGTCTTCAGACGCAATGACGGATCTTCGCCGGCCAGCTTCTGCAGGCCGATCGACATCTTCTCGACCGAGTCCTTGGTCTTCGGCTCGACGGAGATGTCGATCACCGGGACCGGGAAAGACATACGCTCGAGCACGACCGGGTCGTCCGACGAAGCGAGCGTGTCGCCGGTACCGGTGTCCTTCAGGCCCACGAAGGCTGCGATGTCGCCGGCATGCACTTCCTTGATTTCCGCACGCTTGTCGGCGTGCATTTGGAACATGCGACTGATCCGCTCCTTGTGGTCCTTCGTCGTGTTCATCACGGTGTCGCCGGTCTTCAACGTGCCGGCATAGACCCGGATGAACGTCAGCGTGCCGTATTTGTCGTTGATGATCTTGAACGCCAGGCCCGCGAACGGAGCATCCACGTCTGCCTTGATGCGACGGCGGTTCGAGTGCTCGCCATCCTCTTCGCCTTCTTCGGCCGCAATCGATATGCCCGGCACGTCGATCGGTGACGGCAGGTAGTCGAGCACTGCGTCAAGCAAAGGCTGAACGCCCTTGTTCTTGAACGCGGTGCCGCACAGCACAGGGCGGAAGGCACCCGAAATGGTGCCGGTTTTGATGGCGCGCTTTAAGGTTGCGACGTCCACATCGCCCTTCTCGAAGTATTCCTCCATGCCGGCGTCATCGACCGAAAGCGCCGTGTCGAGCAGCAGCTGGCGGGCTTCCTTGGCCTTTTCCATCAGGTCGGCCGGAATTTCCTCGTCATGGAACTTCGCGCCAAGCTCGCCGCCTTCCCAGATGATCGCCTTCATTTCAACCAAATCGACCACGCCAAGAAAGCCGTCCTCGACGCCGATCGGGAGCTGCAAAGGCAAAGCGATGATGTCCAGCTTCTCTTTCAACGTGTCGAACGCGCGGTAGAAATCCGCACCGGTGCGATCGAGCTTGTTGATGAAGATGATGCGCGGAACGTTGTAACGGTCTGCCAGGCGCCAGTTGGTCTCGGACTGCGGCTGCACGCCGGCCACGCCCTCAATGATGAACACCGCGCCGTCGAGCACGCGCAGCGAGCGGTTCACTTCAATGTTGAAATCGATATGGCCGGGGGTATCGATGATGTTGATGCGGTGGTCTTTCCACTCGCACGTTACAGCCGCCGACGTGATCGTGATGCCGCGCTCACGTTCCTGCGCCATGTAGTCGGTCGTGGTGTTGCCGTCATGCACTTCGCCGATGCGGTGCGACACGCCGGTGTAATACAGAATCCGCTCGGTCGTCGTGGTCTTCCCAGCGTCGATATGCGCGGTGATCCCGATGTTGCGGATCCGGGCGAGGGAAGAGGGGGTGAGAGGAGATTCAGACACGGTGGCCTCCATGAGCCCCCAAAGGGGCGAGCAAACTTCGGGCAAATTAGCCATACGATTACGGCGCGGCAAGGCCCCGGGCCTTGCGCGCCGTGCGCGGCCCCAAGCCAGGCCGTATGATGATCAGGAGGCAATGCCCCGGTCGGCGCGGATTTGCAAGTGTGGTTTCGCGATGGCCGACCTGATGCTCACACGAAGTCTCACGCTTCGTCACATTCCGACAACTAATTGCGGGGTAGTTTGGGTTATGGAAACGCGCACCGCACATGCACTGATACGCTTCGGGCTCGGCCGCAAAGGCGCGGAGCCGCTTCCCGCGGACCCGCAGGCCTGGCTCGCACAGCAACTCGAAGGGCCCGATCCCGCCTTACGCGTGCCCGGCGCATCCGCCGAAGACGGCTTGCTGGCGATTCGTGAGCAGCGTGCGCGACGGCTGGAGAAGGACGGCCAAAATCCGATCCGCAGCCTGTATCGCGCCGAGCAAGCCAAATACGTGGCCCATCTGCTGACAACCGACGTGCCGTTCCGCGAACGTCTGGTGACGTTCTGGGCCAATCACTTCACCGTCAGCCTCAAGCGCGGCGAATGTGCCGCCACTGTGCACGCCTTTGTCAGAGAAGCGATCCGCCCGCATGTAACGGGCCGCTTTAGTGACATGGTGCTGGCGGTGATGCGCCATCCTGCGATGCTGATGTATCTCGACAATGCCACGTCGTTCGGCCCCGACAGCTCTGTTGGCAGTCGCCAACGCAAGGGGCTGAACGAGAATCTGGCCCGCGAATGCCTTGAACTTCACACCGTCACGCCGGCGTCCGGCTACACGCAGGCCGACGTGACATCCTTTGCAAAGGTGCTGACCGGCTGGAGCATCGAGATCAACAAGGACCCTGTGGGGTATGTCTATCGCCGTCTTGCCCAGCAGCCTGGCGAGAAGCTGGTGATGGGGCGGTCCTATCCGGAAGGCGAGCAAAGCGGCATCACGCTGCTCAACTGGCTGGCCTTGCATCCCTCGACCCATCGCAACCTTGCCACCAAGCTGGTGCGGCATTTCGTGTCGGACACGCCGCCAGAAGCGGCGGTCAGGCGGATCGAGGCGGTGCTGGCCAGCAGTGGCGGCGACCTCAAGGCCGCCGCGCTCGCAATCACACGGCTTGCCGAGGCCTGGGCGCCGCTGACCAAATTGCGCAGCCCTAACGACTACATCGTGGCAGTCCTGCGCGCCGTCGACCTGCCGGCGGACAAACGGCCGCCGGATGTGCCAGGGCTGATGGCAGGCCTCGGCCAACCGCTGATGACGGCACCGTTGCCCAATGGGTGGGCGGACACTGCCGCTGAATGGGCCGGCTCTGAGGCCATGTTGCGCCGGATCGACTGGGCCTATGGCTTCGCGGGCCGTGCGTCTGCGATGGACCCCGACCAGATCGGCCGCCTCGCCCTCGGGCCTTTGCTCAGCGACGCCACGTTGACGCAGATGCAGCGCGCAGGCTCCCGCCGTGACGCGATGACGCTGCTGCTTGCGTCCCCCGAATTTCAAAGGAGATAGACGTGTCCCATCCCTCGATGCGTCTGACCCGCAGGCAGGCTCTGCTTGGCCTCGCAACCTCGTTTACGCTCGGCCGCGCTTCGCTCGCGCTGGCAGCGGCACCGACCGATCGGCGCTTTGTGGTGGTGATCCTGCGCGGCGCGCTGGATGGGCTGTCTGCGGTGGTGCCTTATGGCGACAAGGCGCTCGACCTGCTTCGCCCGGGCTTGCTGATGGCACAGCCCGGTGCAGAGGGAGGCCTGCTCGATCTTGGTGGCTTTTACGGCCTGCATCCGGCCTTATCTGGGCTGCACGCGATGTACCGGGCAAACGAGCTTCTGCCGGTTCACGCGGTGGCCGGCCCGTATCGCATTCGCAGTCATTTCGAGGCGCAGGATTATCTCGAATACGGCGCTGACCACGCCATGAGCTCGGGCTGGCTGAACCGCGTGGCATCGCTGATGCCGCAGACCAAGGGCGCCACCGACACCGCGTTTTCGGTGGGATCGGTGGTGCCGCTGCTTCTGCGGGGGCCGCAGCCGGTGGGAAGCTGGCTGCCCAAGACCTTCGCGCAGCCAGAGCCGGACCTCTATGCAAGGCTTGCCGCCTTGCATCGGGCCGATCCCATCACCGGCCCGGCCATCGCGGAGGGCTTGAAGGAGCGCGGCTTCAGCGCCGCCACTTTGGCGGGCAGCGACGAGCCGGCCAACCGATACGCGTTCCAGGCCCTGTGCAGCTCCGCCGGCAAGCTGTTGGCCGCGAAGGACGGCCCGCGCCTGGCCGCACTTGAGATCGGTGGCTGGGACACCCACGCCGGTCAGAAAAATCGCCTCGCCGGACCGTTGAAGCAACTCGACGATGGGATGGTGGCTTTGAAGGCGGCGCTGGCGGACGAGTGGGGCAAGACCGTGGTGCTGGTGATGACTGAATTTGGCCGAACCGTGCGCGGCAACGGCACTGGCGGAACCGATCACGGGACCGGGTCGGTGGCCTTCGTTCTGGGCGGCAGCGTGACAGGCGGGCGGGTGCAGGCGAATTGGCCGGGGCTGTCGTCTGGCAATTTGTTTGAGAATCGCGACCTGCAGCCCACTGCCGATCTGCGTGCGCTCACGAAAGGTCTTTTGGCCCAGCATTTCAGGCTCGATCCGGCGGCGCTTGCCCACGTTTTTCCCGACAGTGAACGGACGACCGCGCTGCCGGGGCTTTTGCGGGCGTAACGGCCACAGCGCTTTCGGCATACAAACGCGCGATGATCGCGGGCTTGACGGTGCGGCGCTGTGTGCATCTGATCTCGGCCGATCAAGCGGAGAGATGATGATGAACAACGCGAAGCTGGCGATCAGCGAAGCCCGGCAGTGGGACCGGCTGATGGCGCTGGCCGAGATCGGCGCCATTGCGGGCAACGGCGTCAACCGCCAGGCACTGACGCCACTCGATCGGGATGCGCGCCGGATGGTGATCGCCTGGGCGCGCGACATCGGCGCAAGCGTGTCGGTGGACGCGGCGGCCAACCTGTGGTTCCGGGCGGAGGGCACCGACCGCGACGCGGCCCCGGTGCTGACCGGCAGCCATATGGACACCCAGCCCAAGGGTGGCCGGTTCGACGGCGCCTACGGCGTGATCGCAGGCCTGGAGGCGATCGCAGCACTCCATGACGCCGGCATTGTCACCCGGCGCCCAATCGAGGTGGTGGCCTGGACGAACGAGGAAGGCTGTCGGTTCGGCATCGGCTGTACCGGCAGCATGAACTGGGCCGGCGTTCGGCCGACGGATTTCTGGGATGCCCGGCAGGACATGAACGGGATCGGCTATGGCAAAGCGCTTGCCGAACAGCTTCAGGCCGAAGCGGATCTGCCGCGGCGGATGCTGGGCTCCGTCCCGCATGCCTATATCGAGGCGCATATCGAACAAGGGCCGCGCCTGGAGGCCGAAGGCATCGATGTCGGTGTGGTCACGGGTATTCAGGGTGCGCGCTGGTTTACCGTAGGGGTGCATGGTGAGAGCGCCCATGCCGGGACGGCACCGCTGCGGGGCCGAAAGGACGCCTTGCTGGATGCGGTGCGCGCGATCTGCGCGCTGTCGGCGGCAATGGAAGATCCGGCGGATGTGCTTCGCTTCACTGTTGGCCACATGACCGTCGCACCCAACGCGTCGAATTCGGTGGCTGATACGGTGGAGTTCAGCATCGACCTGCGCCATCCCGATGGCGTGTTTCTGGCTGAACGTGGCGACGCGATTGCGGCGATCGTGGCTGGCGCAATGATGGGCTGCACCGCCACGGTCCACGAAGGCTTCAACGCCCAGCCTGTGCTATTTGCACAGCCGGTGATCGATGCCATCGAAAAGGCCGCGCAAGACGCGTCGCTCAGGCACATCCGCCTTGCCTCTGGCGCCTTTCATGACGCGCAATTCGTCTCCGGCATCGTGCAGACCGGCATGATTTTCGTGCCCAGCCACAGGGGTATCAGCCACAACCCGGCGGAGTATTCATCCTCCGCGCAGCTTGCGGCGGGCACCCGGGTTCTGGCCAACGCACTTCTGGCGTTGGCGTCGTAGCGGGGCGCACCGCCCGGTGGTCGCCGAAGAGCAGCGATCACCGAGTGCTGGTATTACTCCCCGACCGCGCGTGTGACCTTGCCGTCCCAGAACAGAGATATCGTCTCGTATTTGCATAGATCGATATTGGTCCATTCGGCGTTGTCGCCGTCGTTGTATTTTACGCGGATATCGAACCGGCAGGCTGAGCCGCCATGGGCGAAGGTGACGTTGACGGAGCTTCCATCGGGCACGGCGTCCTGGCCCATGATGTCTTCGCCCCAACTGCGGCTTGAGGTGGGGGCCACATAGACGCTGTCGATCTGATAGCCGGTTTTATTGATCAGCTTGAAATCGGCGTCGTTGGCAGAAGCGGGGGCGGAGGCTGCGAGTGCCAAGCCGAAGACTGCGGCCATCAGCGGAAGGCGTGAGGCAAGACCGGTCATTAAGGTTTTCCTTGTAGCCATGTGGCGTGCATCGCTTCTGTGAGCCGATGCCTGTTGCTCGACCACAGGATACATCAGGAAGAATCAATTCGCAGTTAAAATAAAACGGTAAAATGTGGAAGCAGCTGGACCAGCGTCCAACCGAACGGAGCCGCTTGGGGCTCCTTCGGACGGACATCAGTTGCTTAGATAAGCACCTGAAGGTCGCCGTCCACTGCCATCGCCTGGCCGCTGATGGTGGCGCCGAACGGGCTGCACAGGTAGAGCGCCATGTTGGCGATGTCGTTCTGCGAGACGAAGCAGCGGAGTGAGGTGGTGGCGACGGCGCGCTCGGTCTGGGCGTTCTCGCCAATCCCGGCCGCATCGGCCTTGGCCTTGATGACGCTGCGGATGCGGGGGCCATCGACAAGGCCGGGGAGGATGGCGTTGACCCGGATGCTGTCGGGGCCGAGTTCGATGGCCAGCGTCTTGGTGAAGCCCACGACGCCCCATTTCGCCGCCGCGTAGGGACTGCGCAACTGAAAGCCGAAACGGCCCGCGGCGGAGGACAGGTTGATGATCGAGCCCCCGCCCGAGGCGCGAAGGGCAGGGATGGCGCGCCTTGCGGTATGGAACATGGCGGCGAGATCGATCTGCAACGTGGCGTCCAGTTCCTCGGGCGTGACCTCTTCCACACGTTTGGTGGGACCGGCGATCCCCGCGTTGTTCACCAGCACATCGAGACCGCCCAGATGTGCGACCGCGCTGTCGATGAAGCCTTCCATGGCGGCAGATGAGCCGGCGTCGGCGATGATGCCGGTGTGGCCGCAGGCAGCAAGGGCGGCCTCGTTCACGTCCGACACGAACACGCGGGCGCCGCAGCTTGCAAAACTGTTCGCCATTATCAGTCCGATACCGCCGGCAGCCCCGGTGATCGCCACGCGCAGCCCGGACAGGTCCACCGGCAAATGGGTTTTGGCGCCAACGATCATTGTGAATCCTTCACTCTCTTTTCGCCCATACTGGCGGTCCGCTCCAAACGGGCACTTCAGCCCGTTTGGCAAATCCGCTCACAATATAACGCTCTAGCCTTTGTTTTACCGATCATGATGCGTTTGGGTGAAGCAACCCAAACGCATCAGGGCCTAGTGCTCAGACTCACGCTGCACCATCTGCTCGAGTCTGGCTTCCGCCTGATCGATCGCGAACGCCATATCTGCCGCCCCACGCCGGCCGGGCGCCATTGTTGAACGAGGACCGCGCTAATCCCGCTGCACTGGCCAGACTGGTCCACACATCTTTGATAGTCCCGCCTTCAAACGCGGCATCGACGCAACAGAACGGCACTATGTTGGTTTGGCGAACTGGATTTGATGCGGTGTTGTGGTAAATAAGGCTAGGACAGCTTCGTGATGCGGCGGGAAGGGATTGGGATGAATACGTTGGAACCGGCTGGCGGAGCTTCCGGGGCGCGACCCCAGACCAGTTCGTCGAAGACCCGCAAGACGTTGATTTTCGCCAACGATAAGTCGAGCGGCAAGACAACCACCGCGAACGCCGTGCTGGTCAGCCTGCTGCAGCGTTACCCGATGCTGACGCGTGAGATCGATGTGCGTGAATACGAGCGGCATCCGCGGCTGAGCCTGATCTTTCGCAAGGAGGATGGCTTCAAGAGCATGGGCCATCGCGATGCCCGCAACGGTGCCGCCTTCGATACCGCCCGCGCGCTGGCCTATGATCCCAATGCGACCCCGTGGGACGACCTGCTGTACGATATCGGCGTTGGAAACCTGATCGTCGACCTCGGGTCCAACACGTTCTCTGAAATCTGCCGTATTCTTGATGACGAGCCGCGGCCGATCTTTCCGGATGGTGGCGACCGGGTGGGCGTGGTCGTACCAATCACCACAGCGGCCGACAGCATCGAGTCGGGTATGACGGCGATCGACCACGTGTGCTCGTGGGGGCCGCGCACCCATGTTTTTATCATCGAACAGGAATATCTGGGTCGGTTCACCGCCGAGCCATCGGAGTGGAACAGTTATCGCGATCGTCTGATGGCCAGCAATGCCCATCGCGTGACGGTGATTCGGGTGGAGAAGCTGCTGGTGGCCGATATCGGTTCGGTGGTGTTCCAGCGGATCGACAAGATCATGGAGCAGGCGCAGGCGACGCTGCGTTCAGATAAGCTGACCGGTGCGGCGCTGCTGCGCGCGTTGCGGCAGGCGCGGGCGGAGATTTCCTGGGGCAATCGGACGCTCGAAGTGTTGCGGCCTGTGGCGGACTGGTTCGCGAACTAAATCATGATGCGTTTGGGTTGCTTCACCCAAACGCATAAACATGATGAGTAAAACAAAGGCTGGAGCGTGATGATTTTGACTCTACCCAAAATCATCACGCTCTAGCACGGGTTAGACCCAGGGATGCCGGGCGCGCCCGGCATCTCCTCTCGGCCTTTTATGCAGCCTTTGCCTCACGCCTACGGGCATGCAGGATGAACTCGGTGTAGCCGTTCGGTTGTGTGCGGCCTTTCAGCACCAGATCGCAGGCTGCCTTGAACGCCACGCCGGCGAAGCCGGGTGCCATCTTGGTATAGCCGGGGTCGTCTTCGTTCTGGCGATCGACCACCACGGCCATCTTCTTCATCGTCTCCATCACCTGCGCCTCGGTGGTGATGCCTTGCAGCATCCAGTTGGCGATATGCTGGCTGGAAATCCGCAATGTGGCGCGGTCTTCCATCAGGCCCACGTCGTGGATGTCGGGCACTTTCGAGCAGCCGACGCCCTGGTCGATCCAGCGGACGACATACCCCAAAATGCCTTGGACGTTGTTGTCCAGCTCCTGCTGGATTTCGTCCGGCGACCAGTTGGGGCGGTCGGCCAGCGGGATTGTGAGGAGTGCCGACAGGGAGGCGGGGGGGCGGGTGGACAGCTCGATCTGGCGGGCGGCGACGTTGACCTGGTGGTAGTGCAGGGCGTGCAGCGTGGCGGCAGTAGGAGACGGCACCCAGGCGGTGTTCGCACCTGCCATCGGCTGGGCAATCTTTTGCACGAGCATGTCAGCCATCCGGTCTGGCGCGGCCCACATGCCCTTGCCGATCTGCGCGCGGCCGCGCAGGCCGGAGGCGAGGCCGACATCGACGTTGTTGTTCTCGTAGGCGCCGATCCAGACGGAGGAGCGCATGTCGCCCTTGCGGACCATGGCACCGGCTTCGATGGAGGTGTGGATCTCGTCGCCCGTGCGGTCGAGGAATCCGGTGTTGATGAACACCACGCGCTCCTTCGCGGCATGGATGCAGGCGGACAGGTTGGCTGATGTGCGGCGTTCCTCGTCCATGATGCCCATTTTCAGCGTGTTGCGCTCCAGGCTCAGCAGGTCTTCGACGGCGGTAAAGAGGTCTCGGGCGTAGGCAACCTCCTCAGGGCCGTGCATCTTTGGTTTGACGATGTAGACCGAGCCGGCGCGGCTGTTCTTGAGGCCTTCGCGCTTGTTGAGGTCGTGCAGCGCGATGAGCGAGGTGATGGTGGCGTCCAGGATCGTCTCGGGGATTTCGGCGCCGTCGAGCGTGACGGCGTCGGTGTACATGTGGTGGCCGACGTTGCGAACCAGCATCAGGCTGCGGCCGGGCAGCGTGACGCTGCCGCCTTTGGGGGACGTGTAGGTGCGGTCCGGGTTCAGGCGGCGTTCGAGGGTCTGGCCGCCTTTTTGGAAGCTGGCGGAGAGCGTGCCGTCCATCAGGCCGAGCCAGTTGCGGTAGAGTTCCACCTTGTCGGCGGCGTCAACCGCGGCCACGCTGTCTTCGAAGTCCATGATGGTCGAGATCGCGGCTTCCATGATGACGTCGGCGAGGCCCGCCGGATCGGTGGCACCGATGGTGTTGGCGTGGTCGATCAGCAGCTCGATATGCAGGCCGTTGTGGCGGAGCACGATCGTGGTGGGTGAGGCGGCATCGCCGGTGAAGCCAATGAGCTGGGCGGGGTTGGCGAGCGCTGGGACAAGGGTGCCTGCTTGGATGCGGAAGCCTGTAACGTCAGTGTAGGAGCCTGCGGCGAGCGGCACGGCTTCATCGAGGAACGCCTTGGCGCGGGAGACCACGGCGGCGCCACGGGCTGCGTTGAAGCCGCGGCCGCGGGCGAGCACGCCGTCTTCGCTCAGGGCATCGGTGCCATACAGGGCGTCGTAGAGGCTGCCCCAGCGGGCGTTGCCGGCGTTCAGCGCGTAGCGGGCGTTGCTGACGGGCACCACCAGCTGCGGGCCGGCGATGCTGGTGATCTCCAGGTCGACATTGGAGGTTTCGACCAAGAACGCGTCCGGATGCGGCAGCAGGTAGCCGATATACTGTAAAAACGCTTCATAGCCCGCGGGGTCGAAGGGCTTGCCCTTCATCTCGCGATGCCACGCGTCGATCTCGGCCTGCAGGGCGTCGCGGCGGGATAGAAGTGCGGCGTTGCGTGGTGCGAAGGCGGCCACCAGGGCTTCGAAACCCTCCCAGAATGCGGTGGCCTGCAGGCCTGTGCCCGGTAGCGCCTCGGTGTCGATGAAGGTTTTCAGCACCGGGCTTACGATCATCTGGGCGGTCATCTTGGTTCTCCGTTCGCGTTGGGCCCGTTGTCTCCGTCCGTCCGGTGGTTGTCGAGAAGCATTCGGCATCCGCGAGGCGAATTCATTCATCCATGACGGATGCTCATGCCGGGCCGCACCGTCGGCGGGCTTGGCAAGGCGGGTGTTTCGTGTAATGTTATCGGTAACATACGCCGGTCGCAAAGGCCCGCGAAAGGGAAGGGGGCGGGATCAGGTGGTGTCGCGCGCAATGATTTCGAACGGCACGAGCACGCGTTCCGGCGCGGTGTTGCCCTGGATGCGGGCCAGCAGTTTTTCCGCCGCCACCCGGCCGATCTCGGCACCGTCCACCCGCACCGTGGTGAACGCCGGCACGTTGCCGCGGCTGATTTCGAAATCGCCGAAGCCGCAGACGGCGAGTTGGCCGGGCACGTCGATGCCATGCAGTTTCGCTTCCACCAGGGCACCGAATGCCACGAGGTCGGAGCTTCCGAACAGGGCCGTGCGCGGCGCCAGGCTGGCTGCAATGTCGCGCAGGCCTTGCCGGCCGTCTTCGATCGAACTTGGCGCTGGCAGCACCCGTTCGGCGGAGAGCGTGAGGCCGTGATGCGCGATGCGATCGACGAAGCCTTGGCGGCGCGCGGCGGCGCGGGGGTCGCGGGCGGAAAGGATGGCGAAATGCGTGTGGCCGCCGGCCACGAAGAAATCCGCCACCGCGCCACCGACCTCGGCGTGGTCAAAGCCCACCAGGATGTCGGTGGGCTCGGGCGCGGTGTCCCAGATCTCGACGACGGGCAAGCCGCTGTCGTGCAGCAGGCGGCGAATGGCGGGCGAGCGGCGGGCGCCGGTGAGCAGCAGGCCGTCGGGCCTGCGCGCCAGCACGGCGCGGATCTGGGCGTCTTCGCTGTCTTCGGTGTAGCCGGACAGCGCCAGCATGACGTGATAGCCGGCAACTCCCATGGCATCGGTGAAGGTCTGCATGGGCGCGTTGAACATCGGGCTGGCGATGGTCGGCACGATGGCGGCGATCATGCGGCTGCGGCGCGACGACAGGCCGCCGGCAATGAGGTTGGGCATGTAGCCGAGTTGCTCGATAGCGGCGCGCACGCGTGCGGCGGTGGGACCGGAGACGCGATCGGGTGTGTTGAGCACGCGCGAGACCGTCATGGGCGCCACGCCGGCCAGTGCCGCCACGTCGGTGATCTTGACCGCGGTCGGCTTTGCACGGCCGGCCGTTGCGGCGACATCGGCGATCTGCGCCGCTGCTTGCGGCATCGCCAATGGCGCGCGGGTGCGGTCGGGCAATTCTTGGTGCTCCCTGGTATCGATACAGGGATCACCGTAGCGTGCGGACAGTGGCTGCGTAAGACCACCATCAACAAAGGGAAACACGGACAATGAAGCAGTTCGAAACGACGCGACGCGGCGTGCTCGGCGGTGCGGCGGCAATCGCGACCGGCAGTTTGGCGGCGGGCTCGCGCCCGGCGCATGCGCAGGCCGCCATGGGCCTCAACATCATCGACGCCGCCGGCAATCTGGCGCTGACCCGCCCCGCCTTCGAGGCGTTTGGCAAGGCGAACCCCGGGCGCGTCAGCCGGATGACGTTCACCTCGTCCACCGCGCCTGAAATTCCTGGCAAGCTGCGGGCGCAGCAGGATGCCGGGCGGGTCGATATCGA
>JBBROR010000026.1:0-20446 GCA_038229175.1 Acetobacterales bacterium
CGAACGTCAGCGGCGGAGATGTTTGGGCATTTCAAGGCCGAGGCTCAGCGGGATGTCCCAGGCCTCGGCGACCTGGCGGACAGTGCGGAAACCGGCGCGCAGATAGGCCGGCAAGGCGCGAGGATGGTCGGCGGTGCAGGTGTTCACCGTCAGCGCCCTGGCCCCCATCGCGAAGGCGGAATCGACGGCGTGGCGCAGAAAAGCGTGGCCGATGCCTTGGCCCACGGCGTGCGGCATGAGGCCGAAATAGCTGAGATTGACGGCTGGCCAATAGGACGCGTCGAGCTCGTAGAAACCGGCCTCTCCGCCGTCGATCGAGACGACGTGGATCGACACCGCCGAGCGCCCCAGCAGCGCCTGGAGTTCGCCGTCAGGAAGGATCCGCCGGAGCCACCAGAGATATGGCCCGCCCACCGTGTTGTAGAGCCTACGGTATTGCGGCACCGAGCAGAAAGGCACGGTGTGCACGCCCACGTTTGCAGGAAACGCCGGCGCGGGGGGCGCCGGTGGGCGTTCCATGCGCAGGAACGTGACAACGACATCCGCGCGCATGGTGTCTTCGGCGGTATGGCTCACGGCGTTCTCCCCGGCTCAATCGTCGAGGAAGCTGCGCAGCTTGCGGCTGCGGCTGGGGTGCTTGAGCTTGCGCAGTGCCTTGGCTTCGATCTGGCGGATACGTTCACGGGTGACGTTGAACTGCTGGCCGACCTCCTCCAGCGTGTGGTCGGTGTTCATGCCGATGCCGAAGCGCATGCGCAGCACGCGTTCCTCACGCGGGGTTAGGCTGCTGAGGACTCGTGTCGTGGCTTCGCGGAGGTTGGCCTGGATGGCGGCGTCGAGCGGGATGACGGCGGCCTTGTCCTCGATGAAGTCGCCGAGATGGCTGTCTTCCTCGTCACCGATGGGCGTTTCCAGCGAAATCGGCTCTTTCGCGATCTTTAAGACTTTGCGGACCTTTTCCAGTGGCATGCCGAGCTTTTCGGCGAGTTCCTCGGGCGCCGGCTCGCGGCCGATTTCGTGCAGCATCTGGCGCGAGGTGCGGACCAGCTTGTTGATCGTCTCGATCATGTGCACGGGGATGCGGATGGTGCGGGCCTGATCGGCGATCGAGCGGGTGATCGCCTGGCGGATCCACCAGGTGGCATACGTGCTGAACTTGTAGCCGCGGCGGTATTCGAATTTGTCGACGGCCTTCATGAGGCCGATGTTGCCCTCCTGGATAAGGTCCAGGAACTGCAGGCCGCGGTTGGTGTATTTTTTGGCAATCGAGATCACAAGGCGCAGGTTCGCCTCGATCATCTCTTTTTTCGCCCGCGCGGAATCCCGCTCGCCGCGGCTGACGGTCATGTAGACGCGGCGGAATTCGCTGATGGGCAGGCCGGCATCGGTGGCAACACCCGAGATCTGGCCGCGCAGTTTCGGGATTTCGATTATGTTTTTGGTCACGAAGGCCGGCCACGCCTTGCCCTTGAGCTTGCCGATGCGCTCCATCCAGTTCGGGTCCAGCTCATGGCCGCGATAGTGATGCAGGAAGTCGTCGCGCGGCACTTTGGTGCCCTCGGCCATGCGCATGAGCTGGCCTTCCAGCGTGGTCAGGCGCTGGTTGAGCTGCTTCAGCTGGGTGACGAGTTCTTCAATGCGGTTGTTGTGCAGGCGGACCTGCTCCACCTTGGCGACGAGTTCCTCACGCAGTTTCTCGTAGGATTTCTCGTTGCGAAGATTGACTTCCTCGCCGGCGACGATGCTGTCCAGGCGCTTGGACTGCATTTTGTGGAGTTTCTTATAGAGAACTTCGATTTCTTCGAAGTTGGCGAGCACCTCGGGCTTGAGCTTTTCCTCGAGAGCGGACAGCGACAAGCCACCGCCCTCGCCTTCGCCGTCCTCGTCATCATCATTGGGCGGCGGTGGGGGCGGCGGCGCTTCGAACGCTGATACGTCGGCGCCATCGTCTGCTTCAGCACCTTCGGCCACGGCGGCTGGCGGTGGGCCCCCTTGGGTTGCTTCGAGGTCGATGATGTCGCGCAGCAGCATGCGGCCGGCCTTGAGGGCCTCGTGCCAGGCGATGATGGCGCGGAAGGTCAGCGGGCTTTCGCAAAGCCCGCCGATCATCATGTCGCGGCCGGCTTCGATCCGCTTGGCGATGGCGATTTCGCCTTCGCGCGACAGCAGTTCGACGCTGCCCATTTCGCGCAGATACATGCGCACGGGGTCGTCGGTGCGGCCGAGAGATTCCTCGTCGACGTTGCCGCTTTTTTCTTCTTCCTCGTCGTCGGATTTCTCGGGCTTGACGACGGCGGTGTCTCCGTCTTCGCTTTCCTCGCCCTCGACGACCTGGATGCCCATTTCGGACAGGTTGGCCATCACGTCTTCGATCTGCTCGGACGAGTTCTGCTCCGGCGGGAGCACCGCGTTCAGCTCGTCGAAGGTGATGTGGCCGCGTTCCTTGCCCTTGGCGATCAGTCGCTTCACCGCGGCGGACTGCACATCGAGCAGGTTAGTGTCGGTATCCTGGTCGGTGGCGGCAGTGTCAGCGGCGGCGGTGGGCTTGGTTGCCATCGTTCAGCGGTCTCCGGAAAATGTATTCAGCCAGAGTGCCCTTTCACAGGCAGCCTGCGGTCCTTCAGTCTTTATGGATAGCGTCAGATCTCGTCGTCACCCGTTTCATCCCAGCCAACGCGTCCACCCCTCAAGGCATCGCGCGCCGCGCTCAACGCGATGAGTCTACGTTGACTGGCCACATCGATATGCATCTCAAACGCGGCCTTTGCGTTTGCCACTTCGTTTTCCAGCCGCCCGGGGTCCATCAGACCGAAGAAATGCCACCATCCCGAAGCCGCCTCCGCTGGCATTGCGGCTTCGGATGCACACAGGGGAAGTGGCACTGGCGCCGCTGAAAGGGCATGTGCCGCTTGCGCAGCCAAACCAACCTGCTGCAGGTGGGTTATCAGGGCCTGCGAGTCAAGCGTCTGGACCGCAGCGCTCCACTGCAACATGGCCGATCGCAGGGGGCCGAGTTCGCCTGGCAGATCCAGGCCGCCGAACGCCTCCTCGATATCAGGGATCAGCGAGGGGTGGCGAAGCAGAATGGCGACCAGTGTACGGGCGCGCTCGGAGGATGCAACCTCGGCGCCGGGGATGGGCCGTGTGAAGGATGGCGGTGGCTTGATCGGCACCCCGAAGCGGTCACGGCGAAGTTGGGGCGCAAAGGTGCGGGCGTTTCTCTGCCGGCTCGCAAAAAACTGGTCCAGCAGGGCGCTGCGCATTTCGCTGGCCAGCGCCTTGTCGGCAACACGGGATGCGGCGGTTTCGAGGCGGGTCCGAAGGCCGGCGCGGCCCTCGGGGGTGTTGGGCACGCCCTCCTGCATCAGGCCGAACAGGGCGCTGGAGATGGGGAGGGAGGCGTTGATACAGTCCTGGAATTTCGCGGGGCCGTCTTTTCGGATCAGCGTGTCGGGGTCGTCGCCGGCTGGCAGGCGGATGAGTCGCAGGCTTCGTTCGGGCGTCAGTTCGGGGAGTGCGACTTCGGCCACACGAAGAGCAGCGCGGTGGCCGGCGGCGTCTCCGTCGAAGCACAGGATGGGAACGGGCGAAAGTTTCCATAGCTCGGCCAACTGGTCTTCGGTAAGTGCGGTGCCGAGCGGGGCGAGTGCGCCTGGGAAACCAGCCTGATGGAGGGCGATGACGTCCATGTAGCCTTCGACGGCGACGATGGGCGCGCCCTTGCGGGCAGCCTCGCGGGCAAGATCGAGACCGTAGAGGGTGCGGCGTTTGGAAAACAACGGGGTTTCCGGGCCGTTGACGTATTTGGGCTGGCCATCTCCTAAAATGCGGCCGCCAAAGCTGATGATGCGGCCGCGCCGGTCGCGGATGGGGAACATCACGCGGTTGAAAAACAGGTCGTAAGGGACGCGGCCGTCGTCGCTTTCGCGCATGAGGCCGACTTCGACGAGCATCGGCACGTCGATCCTGGCGGCGGCGAGGGCCGGTGCGAGAGCGCCCCTGGCCTCGCCGGACCAGCCGAGGCCGAAGCGGGCGATGGTGTCGTCCGTGAGGCCGCGGCCGCGAAGATAGTCGAGCGCGCGGGCGCCTTCCGGGGCATGCAGGCGGCGTTGGTAGAGGGCGGCGGCGGCTTCCAGCACCGCGTGCAGATCGAGCCTTCGCTGTTCGACCTCGGCGGCCTCCGGGGATGGCTTGGGCACGTCCAGCCCGGCTTCGCCCGCCAGCAGCTCCACGGCTTCGAGGAACTGCATACCTTGAGACTTCATCACGAAGCCCACGGCATCGCCATGTTCGCCGCAGCCGAAGCAGTGGTAGCCGTCTTCGTAGACATAGAAAGACGGGGATTTTTCGTTATGGAACGGGCAGCAGCCTTTCCAGTGGCGTCCGGAGCGCGCGAGTTTCACCCGCCGGCCGATGATGGCGGCCAGGGGGGTGCGGGCGCGAAGCTCGTCGAGGAAGCCGTCCGGCAGGCGCATCAGCCGCCCAGCACCTTCTTCACGAGCGGGTTCACCTTGGACATGTCCAGCGAGGCGGCGTGTTTCGCTTTCAGGATGGCCATCACCTTGCCCATGTCCTTGGTGGTGGTGGCGCCGCTTTCGGTGATGGCTGCGGCTACGGCGGCCTCGGTGGCGGCATCGCCCATCTGTGCCGGGAGGAAATGCTCGATGACCACAATTTCAGCGCGTTCCTTGTCGGCCAGGTCCTGGCGGTTGCCCTGGACATAAAGCTCGACACTTTCCCTGCGGGATTTGATCATCGTTTTCAGCATGCCGATGATTTCGTCGTCCGGGATGGCGGTGATGCCCTTGGGCCGGGCGGCGATGTCGGAATCCTTGAGTTTGGCGGTGATCATGCGGAGCGTGCCGACGCGTGGGGCATTCTTGGCGAGCATGGCGGTTTTGAGGTCGGCGGTGAATTGTTCGCGCAAATTCATGATGGGCTCCGGGGGCGATTGGCCAGTCTATACGATATTGCGCCGCGAACGTCGCCTGTTTGCACGCGCATGGCTGTCAGGGAGATAATTTCCCAATTTCTTCGGGTGCAATTGCCTTGGGAAGAAACTTCCCATATCATAGCGGCATGATCATTACCGTTGAGCATATCATCGAGCGCCTGGGCGGCCCCGAGGCCGCTTCCCGGCTTTTGGGCGTGGGGACCGAGGCTTTGCGCAAATGGCGCCAGGGCCGTGCCATTCCGCCACGCCACTATGGCGCCATCATTGCCGCCACCGGCATTCCGCTCGGGCAGCTTCCCGGCTCCGCAACCCCTCTCGCGAGTGCGCCCATGACCGATCAAACGATACCGCCGGCGGGCGCCACCGCCGTTCTGGTGCTGGCCGATGGCAGCGTGTTCTGGGGTTGCGGCTTCGGGGCGCATACACCGGCCACGGCCGCGGTGGGCGAGGTGTGTTTCAGCACGGGCATGACGGGCTATCAGGAGACGCTCACCGATCCGTCCTTCGCGGGGCAGATCATCACGTTCACCTTTCCGCATATCGGCAACGTGGGGACCAACCTCGCCGACCTTGAAGCGGCCGGGATTGCGGCGAGCGGGCTGGTGGTGAAGCAGGACATCACGGAGCCGAGCAGCTGGCGCAGCACGCAGACGCTGGATGCTTGGCTGCGGTCGCAGAACGTGCCTGGCATTGCGGGTGTCGACACGCGGGCGCTGACGTTGCGCATCCGCGATGAGGGTGCGCCGGCCGGGGTGATCAGCTTTCCAGCCGATGGGCGCTTCGACGTCCCGGCCCTGGTGGCGCAGGCCAAGGGGTGGCCAGGGTTGGAGGGCATGGACCTCGCCCGACAGGTGAGCTGCACGCAGAGCTATCGGTGGGACGAGACCACATGGGCGTGGGGCGTGGGCACCGGCATCCAGTCGAACCCGTCCAAGCGGGTGGTGGCGGTCGATTACGGCGCCAAGCGGAACATCCTGCGGTGCCTTGCGGCGGCAGGATGCGAGGTGATCGTGGTGCCGGCGACGGCCACGGCCGAAGAGATTTTGGCCCATGCGCCCGATGGCGTGTTCCTGTCCAACGGCCCCGGCGACCCGGCAGCGACAGGTGTTTATGCGGTGCCGGCGATCCAGGGCGTGATCGCGGCCGGCAAGCCGATTTTTGGGATCTGCCTGGGGCACCAGCTGCTGGGCATCGCGCTGGGCGGCTCGACGTTCAAGCTGGAACGCGGGCATCGCGGCGCCAACCAGCCGGTGCAGGAAGTGGCGACGGGCAAGGTGGAGATCACCAGCCAGAACCACGGTTTTGCGGTTGATCCGGCGTCGCTTCCGGCGGGTGTGAAGATTACCCATGTGAGCCTGTTCGACGGATCGAACGAGGGGCTGGCCTGTGCGGAGAAGCGTTGCTTCAGCGTGCAGTATCATCCGGAGGCGAGCCCTGGGCCGTCTGACAGCCATCATCTATTTATCCGGTTCGTCGCCGCGATGGGGGCCTGAGTTATGCCGAAGCGGACAGACATCAAATCCATCATGATCATCGGCGCCGGCCCGATCGTGATCGGCCAGGCCTGCGAGTTCGACTATTCCGGGGCGCAGGCGTGCAAGGCGCTGCGGGCCGAGGGCTACCGGGTGATTTTGGTCAACTCCAATCCCGCCACGATCATGACCGATCCGGACATGGCCGATGCCACCTATATCGAGCCGATCACGCCTGAAATGGTCGAGAAGATCATCATCCGGGAGAAGCCGGATGCGTTGCTGCCCACGATGGGCGGGCAGACCGCGCTGAACACGGCAATGGCGTTGGACGCGTCGGGCGCCTTGAAGCGGCATGGCGTGGAGCTGATCGGCGCCAAGGCCGACGTGATCGACCGCGCCGAGGACCGGCTGAAGTTCCGCGATGCGATGACCGAGATTGGCATCGAGAGCCCGCGTTCGGGCATTGCGCACACGATCGACGAGGCGCGGGCCGTGTTGGCCGAGGTGGGCCTGCCGGCGGTGATCCGGCCGTCGTTCACCATGGGCGGCACCGGCGGCGGCATCGCCTATAACCGCGAGGAGTTCGACCGCATCGTGACGTCCGGCCTGGACGCGTCGCCCACCACCGAGGTGCTGGTGGAAGAGAGCGTGCTGGGCTGGAAGGAATACGAGATGGAGGTGGTGCGCGACGCCGCGGACAACTGCATCATCATCTGCGCCATCGAGAACGTGGATCCGATGGGTATCCATACCGGTGACAGCGTGACGGTGGCCCCTGCCCTCACGCTGACGGACAAAGAATACCAGATCATGCGCGACGCCTCGATCGCGTGCCTGCGCAAGATCGGCGTGGATACCGGCGGGTCGAACGTGCAGTTCGCGGTCAATCCGGCCGATGGGCGATTGCTGGTGATCGAGATGAACCCGCGCGTTTCGCGCAGTTCCGCGCTGGCGTCGAAGGCGACCGGGTTTCCGATAGCAAAGATCGCAGCGAAGCTGGCGGTGGGCTACACGCTGGACGAGCTGAAGAACGACATCACGATGACCACGCCGGCAAGTTTCGAGCCGACGCTGGATTACGTGGTGATCAAGATCCCACGTTTTACTTTTGAAAAATTTCCGGGCACGCCGGCTTTACTGGGTACGGCGATGAAGTCCGTGGGCGAGGCGATGGCGATCGGGCGGAATTTCGCGGAGGCGCTGCAAAAGGGGCTTCGCAGCATGGAGACCGGGTTCTCCGGGCTGGACCCGGTGGAGCCACCGGGCGACGGCACCCTGGATGCGTTCCGTGCGGCGTTGAGCAGGCCTGCGCCGGATCGTATCCTGATGGCGGCACAGGCTTTGCGGGCCGGGATGTCGGTGGAGGATATCCACGACACCTGCAAGTTCGATCCCTGGTTCCTACGCCAGCTGGAGGCGATCATCGCAGCCGAGCTTGAGGTTGCGGCGGCGTTGCCGCGTGATGCGTATGGCATGCGTCGGGTGAAGGCGCTGGGCTTTTCGGACAAGCGGCTTTCTGTTCTGTCGGGCGTGGCAGAGACTGAGATTGCGGCGCTGCGGTTGAAGCTGGGCGTGGTACCGGTCTACAAGCGCATCGATACCTGCGCCGGCGAGTTCGCCTCGGCCACGCCTTATATGTATTCGACCTACGAGGGCGGCTTCGGCACACCGCAATGCGAGGCAGAGCCCACGGCGCGCGACAAGGTGATCATCCTGGGCGGCGGGCCGAACCGCATCGGCCAGGGTATCGAGTTCGATTATTGCTGCGTCCATGCCGCGTATGCGCTGCGTGAGGCCGGGTTCGAGACCATCATGGTGAACTGCAATCCGGAAACCGTGAGCACCGACTACGACACGTCCGACCGGCTGTATTTCGAGCCGCTGACCGCCGAGGACGTGATTGCGCTGGCGCGGCGCGAACAGTCGAACGGTAAGGTGCTCGGCTGCATCGTGCAGTACGGCGGGCAGACCCCGTTGAAGCTGAGCCTGGCGTTGACCAAGGCCGGCATTCCAATTCTCGGCACATCCGCCGATGCGATTGATTTGGCGGAGGATCGGGAGCGCTTCCAGGGGCTGCTGCATCGCCTCGGCCTGCGCCAGCCGGAGAACGGCATCGCGCGGTCGGCGGTTGAGGCCGAGGCGATCACCGACCGGATCGGCTATCCGGTGGTGATCCGGCCCAGCTACGTGCTGGGCGGCCGCGCGATGGAGATTGTCTACGACAATCGCGGCCTGCATCGCTACATGCGCGAGGCGGTGGTGGTGTCTGGCGACAATCCCGTGCTGATCGATCGCTACCTCAACGACGCCATCGAGGTCGATGTGGACTGCATCTCCGATGGCGAGACGGTCTATGTGGCAGGGGTGATGGAGCACATCGAAGAAGCCGGCATCCATTCGGGCGACTCGGCGTGCGCCCTGCCGCCCTACACGCTGAGCCCGGCGACAGTGACGGAGCTGAAGGCCGAGACCGAGGCGATGGCCAAGGCGATCGGCGTGATCGGGCTGATGAACGTGCAATACGCCATCAAGGACAATGAGGTTTTTGTGCTGGAGGTGAACCCGCGTGCGTCCCGCACCGTGCCGTTTGTGGCCAAGGCCACGGGCGTGGCGGTGGCCAAGATCGGGGCACTGGTGATGGCCGGGGCGAAGCTCAGCGCGTTCAAGCTGGATGATGATGCGGTGGCCCGGCATGTGGCGGTGAAGGAGGCGGTGTTTCCGTTCAACCGGTTCCCCGATGTCGACACCATCCTGGGCCCGGAGATGAAATCCACCGGCGAGGTGATGGGGCTGGACGCCAGTTTCGAGCGGGCCTTTGCCAAGGCGCAGCTCGGCGCGGGCGTGAAGCTGCCGCTGGCGGGGACGGCTTTCCTGTCGGTGCGGGAGACCGACAAGGCCGCCTGCATCGGTGTGGCGCGGCGGCTCATCGATATCGGGTTCTCGATCGTGGCCACACGCGGCACCGCCCAACGGCTGCGTGAGGCCGGGATGGAGGTTACGGTGGTGAACAAGGTGCTGGAGGGCCGGCCACATTGCGTGGACGCGATTCTGTCCGGGACGATCCAGCTTGTGATCAACACAGCGTCCGGCGCGCAGTCGGTGACGGATAGTTTTGATATCCGTCGCAGCGCGCTGACGCATGGGGTGCCGCACTACACGACCATAGCCGGCGCACGGGCTGCGGCGCATGCGATAGCGGCCCTGAAATCAGGCACCCTTGAAGTTGCGCCGCTGCAGTCGTATTTCCCGGCTTCGTTCTGACGCGGTGCGTCCGGGCTTCTGACGTGGCAGCCAGCGCAAGCTGGCTGTCTTCTTATCGTGGCCGGGGGAACCTCGCTGCGGCGGGGGCGTTTGAGGTCCCCAGCTGTCTCGCCGATGAACGGGCAGCCGCAGATGCGGTTGTTACCACCTCCCCTAACGCCGAGGCCTCGAAGTGCAGAAATTCCCGATGACCGCGCCTGGCCTACAGCGTCTTGAGGACGAGCTGCGCAACCTGCGAAGCGTTGAACGGCCAGCCGTGATCGTGGCAATTGCGGAGGCGCGCAGCCATGGCGACCTTAGCGAAAATGCCGAGTATCACGCCGCCCGGGAGCGTCAGAGCTTCATAGAGGGGCGCGTGCAGGAGCTGGAGGAGGTGATCTCGGCTGTCGAGGTGATCGACCCGTCCTCGCTGTCCGGCGACATGGTGAAGTTCGGCGCGCATGTGCAGCTGCTCGACGAAGAAACGGACAAGAAAATCACCTATCAGCTGGTGGGGCAGCACGAGGCGGATATCAAGCAGGCTCGCCTGTCCATCTCAAGCCCGCTGGCCAAGACGCTGATCGGCAAGATGGTGGGCGATACCATTTCGGTGCCGGCTCCGGGCGGCGACCGAACCTACGAAATATTGTCGGTCAAGTTTGTCTGAGCCGATGACCAGAGACGCGATGACCAGAGATGCGATGATCAACCCGCGATGATCACCTTGGCCGATGTGCGTGCGGCTGCCGCGCGAATCGAGGGGCGTGTGTTGCGCACGCCGATGCTGCATTCCGACAGTGTGTCGCGCGCGACCGGGGCGCAGGTTTTCCTGAAGCTGGAGAATCTGCAGGCCACCGGAGCGTTCAAGGAGCGTGGTGCGGCCAATCGGTTGGCGGTGATGAGTGCTGAGGAGCGGTTGCGCGGCGTTGTCGCGATGTCGGCCGGCAATCATGCCCAGGCGGTGGCGCGTCACGCGCAGCTTCTGGGGATCACGGCCGTGATCGTGATGCCGAAGCACACGCCGGTCACGAAGGTGACGCGCACGGCGGGTTGGGGCGCGCGGGTGGTGCTGCATGGCGAGACCTTGGCTGAGGCGGCCGAACATGCACACGCGCTGGCTGAGGCGGAAGGGCTGGTATTTGTGCACCCGTACGACGACGCCGGCGTAATGGCGGGCCAGGGCACGATGGCGCTGGAAATGCTGGACGATGTGCCGGATATGGACATGTTGGTGATACCGGTCGGCGGTGGCGGGCTGATCGCCGGCTGCGCCACGGTGGCGGCGGCACTCCGCCCCGGCATGGAGGTGATCGGCGTCGAAGTTGCCGCCTACGCGGCGTTGGCGCAGCGATTGGCGGGCCAGCCGGTCTCGGTCGGGGGCGCCACCATCGCCGAGGGCATTGCGGTGCGCGATATCGGCGTGGCGCCATTGGCGGTGATCCGCGCCCATGTGCACGACGTGCTGGTGGTGCCGGAGCGGGCGGTGGAAGAGGCGATCGCCTTGCTGGCCGAGGGGTCCAAGATCGTGGCGGAGGGCGCCGGGGCCGCGGGAATAGCGGCGTTGCTGGCGTTTCCGGAGCGGTTCGCCGGCAAGCGCGTGGGCACCCCGGTTTGCGGCGGTAACATTGATGCGCGGATTCTGGCCAACGTGCTGCTGCGCAACCTGCTGCGCGATGGGCGGCTGCTGCGGCTGATTTTAGAGATTCCGGATCGGCCCGGTGTGCTGGCGGATATCGCGGGCCATATCGGGCGCGCCGGCGGCAATATCATCGAGGTGTCGCATCACCGCATGTTCGCCTCGCCCAGCGTGCAGACGGCCGAGTTGGAGGTGATGTTCGAAGCGCGCGACGCAGTGCACAGCAGCGAGATCGTGCAGGTGTTGGAGCAGCTCTACACCGTTCGCCGCATCTGACGAGGCGATGTCGGCCCCGCGACGGATCTGGGTCGACGTGAGCGGGATCAGGGCCGGGAGTGATGCGGCTTTTTTTGCCGATCGACTGATGCAAGGTTTCGGGCGGATTTCGGTCGATAGCGTGCTTTGCTGCCGTGATCCGGGACTGCGGCTGTTGCGGTGGCCGGCGGTGGCGGAAACGACTGCGTTGCCGGAAACGCGGCCCGCGCGCGGCGCTGTGCCACTGTGGCGGCTTGCGTGGAACCGGACGCCCAGCCGCACGCGCAGGGCCATTCAACGCTTCGTGCGATTACAGAAAGCCGTGCAACCAGCGCGCGTAGCCCCCTCGCCGCCGTTGATGAGGGCTTCCCAGGCTACGGTCTTGGACAGTGTGGTGCCAGCGGCAGGCGATCTTCTCCTGATGCTCGGCGCGTGTGGAGATGCGTCGCGCTTCGCCGGGAACGGCGTAAGCCTGGCGGTGCTGCTGGTGGATGCTGCGCCGATCCTGCGGCCGGATTGGCTGACCGCATCCGAGCGAGACCTCCAGGATGTGTGGCGCCGCTCGACGCTGCCCCATGTGTCGCTGGCGCTATCGGCCACTGGATCGAGCCTGCGCCAGGTTGGGTGGAGGGGGCCGGTGCATGAGATCGCGGGCGCGCCGGTTGGGCCAGACGCTGCCCCGCCCCTGCCCTCGCGGCGCTTCGTTCTGGCGGCAGGGCCGATCGGTGCGGCGGGCCAGACGCGACATCTGCTGCTCGCCTGGCGCCGGTTGATGGATGCCGTGCCGGATCGGCCCGATCTGGTGATCGCCGGGGATGTTGGGCTGCTCGCCGATGATGGCCTGGCGCAGATCCGGAACAGCGAGGGCCTCGGCGGCAAGGTGGTTCTGGTCCCCTTCCCGTCCGCGTCGCTCCGCGCGGCACTCCTGCGAGAGTGTGTGTTCTGCATCGCCATGGAGGCCGCTGGCGGCTGGGGGCGCGTGGCCTTGGATGCTGCAGCAGCGGGCAAGCCGTGCCTGTCGGCGCGCGAGACGCCGGAGAATGCAGCACAGCTTTCGCTGGAGATTGCGCGGTGGCTTGCATGTTCGCCGCCGCCGGGCGCGCGGAGCAGCCGAACCTGGGGTGATGTGGCCGGCGATGTTCTCGCGGTGGTATCCGCATGACGGTCTGGGTCGATGTCGGCGATCTCATCGATTATGCCGGCGCGTTCCGTCGGCCGAGCGGCGTGCAGCGCGTGGTATTCGAACTCTGCCGGGCGCTGGCGGCCGGCGGGGACGCAGCGGTTGGGTTCGTTCGGCATGGCACGGCGGAGTTTGAGCCCGTGGCGTGGCCCGCGATCGCTGCCATGTTCGGGTCTCTCAATAACGACGCTCCGGCTAAGGCTCCTGCCGGCATGTGGGTGCGGCAAATGGCAGCGCTGCGGGCGCTTCTGGCGGTGCCGTTGAGCGTTCTGCCGGGAGCGCGGGCGATGGGTGCTCCCCTACGCCGGGGCGACGTGCTGCTGGTCGCCGGCGCCGGCTGGTCGGACCCCGATCACGTGTCGCAGGTGGCGCGCGCGCGGCAGCTGCATGGGGTGAAGGTGGCACTGCTGATCTATGACATCATTCCCGCGCTGCGGCCGGAATGGTTCGACCCTGTTCAATCGGCCCGGTTCCGAAACTGGTTCGACGGCATGCTGGCAATTTCGGATCGCCTGCTCGCGATCTCGGGCGCAACGGCGCGCGATCTGGCGGCATATCGGCTGCAGGCTGGGCGGGTTGATCTGCCCATCCATGTGGTTCGGCTGGGCGATGGGCTGCCGGATCTGCGCGTTGCGGCGTCTTCGGGGATCGACCGTCCCTACGTGCTGTTCGTCTCCACGATCGAGATCCGCAAAAATCATGCGCTGCTGTTCGATGTCTGGCGGCGCCTGCTGCACGATCGCGGACACGACCAGGTGCCGGCGCTGGTGTTCGCCGGCCGTCGCGGCGGGTTGACCGGCGATCTGATGCGGCAGCTGGAGGCATCGGATTATCTGGACGGCCATGTGATCCTGCGGCCGGATGCCAACGACAGCGAGATGGCAGCGCTGTATCGCGGCTGCCGATTCACCCTGTTTCCGTCGCTGTATGAGGGGTGGGGACTGCCGGTGGCGGAAAGCCTGGCTTTTGGGCGGCCGTGCCTGGCGTCTTCGGCAAGTTCGGTGCCGGAAGTGGGCGGCGATCTCGTGCGGTACTTCGATCCGCTCGACCCGGATGAATGCGCGCGGGCGGTGGCCGATGTGTTGGACGACGCTGACGGGCTGGCGGAATGGGAGGCCCGCATCGCCCGCGAGTATCGCCCTGTGCCCTGGTCGCGAACGGCTGCGATGGTGCTGGACGGGGTTGCCTGAAGCCCGTCTCGCACAGACACTGATGGCACAACCGATTGGGCCCGCCATGACCGAGACGATTCAAGCCAATATCGCCGTTAACAGTGACCGTCTCTGGGCCACCGTGCAGGACACCGCAAAGATTGGCGCCACCCCCAAGGGCGGCATCTGTCGGTTGGCGCTCAGTGATGAGGACCGGCACGTTCGAAATTGGTTTCGCATGGCCTGCGAGGCGGCGGGGTGCGCGGTTTCGGTCGACGGGCTGGGCAACATGTTCGCGCGCCGGCCGGGCCGTAATGCCAGCCTGGCGCCGATCGCCATCGGCAGCCATCTGGACACACAGCCCACCGGCGGCAAATACGACGGCATCATCGGTGTGCTGGCTGGGCTGGAGGTTCTGCGCAGCCTCGATGACGCGGGGCTTCAGACCCATGCACCCCTTGAGCTGGTCAACTGGACAAATGAGGAAGGTGCCAGGTTCGCACCCGCCATGCTGGCCTCCGGCGCCTTTGCCGGCGTGTTCACGCCAGAGTACGCGCTAAGCCGGGCGGACCGGCAGGGCATCCAGTTCGGCCAGGCGCTCGACACCATCGGATATCGCGGCGACGCGCCGTTGGGGCACCCGCTTTCGGCACATTTCGAGCTGCATATCGAGCAGGGGCCGATCCTGGAAGCGGAGGGCCGGACCATCGGCGTGGTGACCGGGGTGCAAAGCATCCGCTGGTATGAGGCGACCTTGGTGGGATCGGACGGCCATGCCGGCGCCACGCCGATGCGGCTGCGGCGGGATGCGCTGCTGGGGGCGGCGCGGATGATCGAGACGGCGCATCGGGTGGCGCTGGCGCACGCGCCGCACGCGGTGGGCACCGTGGGCATGATCGAAAGCAAGCCGAACAGCCGCAATGTGATACCCGGCGAGGTGTTTTTCACGATCGATCTGCGCCACCCCGACGATGCGGTGCTGGCGCAGATGGATGCCGAATTCCGCGACGCCGTGGCCGAAATCGCTGCGATGGATGGGCTGGAGCTGACATTGGAGCAGACATGGGAATCGCCAGCGGTGCATTTTGACGCCAGGTGCATCGATGCTGTGCGGACCGCGGCGGCTGAAAGCGGCTTTGCCAGCCGGGACCTGGTTTCAGGCGCCGGGCATGACAGCGCCTATATCGCCCGCGTGGCCCCGACGACGATGATCTTTGTGCCCTGCGCCGGCGGACTGAGCCACAACGAGGCAGAGAGCGCCACGCAGGCGGACGTGGCGGCTGGCGCAAACGTTCTGTTGCGGGCGGTGCTCGCGACCGATCGCAGGCTTTCCGGGGCTTAGATGTTTAACCAGTCAGCGGATTCGGCCCACCAAAGAAGGAGTAGTGTTAGGAAGCTGACGAACACTAGAACGTGATGATTTTGGGTAGAGTCAAAATCATCGCGCTCTAACCTTTGTTTTACCGATCATGTTCATGCGTTCGGGTGAAGCAACCCAAACGCATCATGATCTAGATCACAAACGCGCCGCCGTTGACGTGCATCGTTTGGCCGGTGATGTATCGCGACTGTGGGCCGCAGAGCATGCGCACCATGCTGGCCACTTCCTCCGGCCGACCCTGGCGCCCCACCAACGGGACGCGGGCGGCGGCGAGCGAGGCGCTGCCGTGGCCGGATTTGCCGCGCTTGGTGTCGATCAGGCCGGGCACCACGCAGTTGGCCGTGATGCCGAACGGCGCAAGATCGAAGGCCAGCGCGCGGGTGAGGCCAACGAGACCGGTCTTGGCGGCAACGACATGGGCGCGGTCGGTGGTGCCGGTGTGGGCGGACATGCCGCCGAGATTGATGATGGTGCCGCCTTGCACTTTCAGTGTGGGGAGTGCTGCTTTGGCAGTGAGGAAGGCGCCGTCGAGAATGACGGACATTACTTCGCGCCATTCTTCATAAGTGAGGTCTTCAAACTTGGTTTCGCGGCGGAGGGCGGCGTTGTTGACCAGCGTGTCGATGCGGCCGAACGCCGAGAGGGCGGTGGCCATCAGCGCTTCCATGTCGGCCTGTTGGGTGACGTCTCCGCTGGCGAGGATGGCGGTGCCGCCTTCGGCTTCAATGAGTTTGACCGTCTCGGCGGCAGATTCGGCCGATGTGTTGGCGTGCACCACGATCTTGGCGCCGGCGCGGGCGAGGTCCACCGCGATGGCGCGGCCGATGTTGCGGGCGGCGCCGGTGACAACGGCCACCTGTCCAGTCATTTCAGTCACGCGCGATACTCCGAGAGGGATGCCAGATTGGGCAGGTGGAAGAGTTTGGCGATGGTTTCGGCGAGGTTGGTGGCCTGGGTGGGCGACCAGCCGCCGAAGGTGCAGTTTTCGGCGAATTTGGTTTCGAGCTCGCGCTGCGGCAGCGGGTCTCGGGCGCCGCCGCGCATGTGGGGCTGGCGGAGTTCGTGGACGGTGCCGTTGTGCAAGGTGGCCTTCACGTGGCCGGTGAAGTTGCGCGGGTATTCGTCGTTCGGGTCAATTCGGAACGTGATCTTGCCGCAGAGATCGAGCACTTCGGGATCGTTGATGCGGGCTTCGGTGAACTGGTCAAAGCCGGCGCGGCCGTCGATGAAGCCCACGGCTATGCAGAAGGGCGTGCTGAATTTCGCGGCGTAGGGGGTGGGCGGGCGGTGCTTGAGGGTGAGCGGGTCCCAGAGGCGGTGGACGGTGCCCTCGCCGACATCGCAGGTGATGGACGCGATGTCGGTGGATTGGACGCCCATTATGCGCAGCGCGATGCCGCAATCGATGAAGGGTTGCGTCATGGTGCCGCAGGCGTAGGGCTTGAAGGCGATGGTGGGCATGACCCAATCCTTGCCGAGCCCATCGAGAAGTTTGCCGTAGTCGGGTGTGACGGAGGGGGCAAAGGCTTTGTAGAAGCCGTGGGTGCCTTCCAGCACCGTGCGGGGGCCGATGAAGCCGCCGCGGGCCATCAGCGCGGCGCGCAGGCCGGATTGGGCGGACCAGCCGGCGTGCATGCGCTTGGTCCAGGAGCCGTCGGCGAGATATTCGATGATGCCTGAGGCCATGCTGCCGGCGATGCCGATGGCGTTGACCGTTTGGTCGCGGGACAGGCCCAACGTGGCCGCTACGGCGGCGGTGGCGGCGATGGTGCCGATGACGGCGGTGGGGTGAAAGCCGGCCTTGTGGATGGCTTTCGGAGTGACGAGGCTGAGACGGCAGAGGAGTTCGGAGCCGAGGACGAGGCCGCGCAGCAGGGCTTGCCCGCCAAGGTTTTCGCGTTCGCAGGCGGCGATAAGGGCGGGGACGAGGACGGCGCCGGAGTGGACGGGGCCGCCTTCGAATGTGTCGTCGTAGTCTTCGCCGTGGGCTGCGGTGCCGTTCAGAAACGCGGCGTCGAAGCCGCTGCGGCCCCCTAGGTGCCCGAAGGCGGTGCAGGCACCGCCTTGGTCGAGGGCTTCGAGTGTGGCGAGAACATAGTCCTGGGCGCGGGCGGCGACGCAGAGGCCGGCGACGTCGAGCACCAGGTTGTGGGCCATTGAGACGGTTTCCGGCGGGAAGCTTGCAGTGGCGGTGGCCGCTATCCAGTCGACCAGTTTGTCCGCCAACGCGGGTCCGTTGGAACCTGTCATGCTTATTATTTAAACTCCAAAGTATTCCGAGTATTTTTTCTTCACTTCTTCGACCGAGGCTTCAAGTTCCAGTGGGTTGGAGCGTAGCACCTTGATTTCCGACAGGGGCTTGCGGCCCGCAGCCAGTTTGACTTCCGGGTGGAAGGAGCGGGTGCCGCCGGCATCGGCCATCAACTGTTGGCAGCGCAGGCTGAAGACGTATTCGGCGAACAGGCGCGCGGCGTTCGGGTGCGGGGCGTCTTTCATCACGGCCACCTGTCCGGAAATCAGCGGTGAGCCTTCGGTGGCGTAGACTTCCTGGATGGGGTTGCCGAGTTCGCGCAGGTAGAACACCACGTATTCGCTGCCGTCGATCATGATGGAGCGTTCGCCCTGGGCCACCTTCTTTGGCGGATCGGATGCTGACTGAACCTGCATGATGCGCTGCTTGGCCAGCGCGTCGAAATACGGCCAGCCCAGCGCCTTTTCGGTGGCGTAGGTGGAGGTGACGATGGTGCCGCTGTAGCCGGGATGGGCTTTGACCATGCGGCCTTTCCATTTGGGCAGCAGCAGATCGGCGAAGGATTTGGGGGCATCCTCCGGTTTTACCTGTTTGGTGTTGTAGGCGATGACACTGAGCTGGGCGCGGACGGAGGCAAACTGGCCGTCCGGGTCGCGTTCGTCCTTGGGCCAGACGCGCTCGACTTCTGCGGGCACGTATTTGGCGAGCCAGTTCTTTTTTTTCCAGCCGAGGAACATGGTGACATCGGAGCTTTCGACGACGTCGGCGGCTTTGATGTTGCTGGCATATTCCTGCTCAATGCGCTGCAGCACCCGCTCGGCGCCGGTGCGTTCGAGTTGCATGCGGATGCCGGGGTAGATCGTTTGGAAGTCGTTCACCATCTTCTGCGCGACGGGCAGGTCGATGGAGGTGTGGAAGACGGCGGTGCCTTCCTTGGTGGCGGCGGCGATGAGGTCTGGGGAGGCAGCGGCCTGGGCTCGGGCGCGGGGGGCTGCGACAGCTATGGCTGACAGAGCGAGTATGGCGCGGCGGCGGATCAGACTTCTTTTAGTGTCCATGACGGCCTCCCCTGTTTGATGGCGGAACGTCTCTTTTGATACGTACGTTCTTATGCGGGAGGGTTGCGCTTGGGTGGGGGGTTGTCAATGGAGGATCGGTTGGGGGACGGTGCTGGGCTATGCATCACTTTGACCGGGAGCTTCGCATGTCCGCCATCGACCATATCCGCCGCTATCACGACGAGCTGACCGCGTTCAGGCAAGATCTGCACGCCCATCCCGAGTTGGGGATGGAGGAGTATCGTACGGCTGAGAAGGTGGCGGCACAGCTTGAAGGCTGGGGCATCGAGGTGCATCGCGGCGTGGGCAAAACCGGTGTTGTCGGTGTGCTGCGATCGGGCAACGGAACGGGACGGATCGGGCTGCGGGCGGATATGGATGCACTGCCGATCATGGAAGCCAACGATGTCGCCTATAAAAGCCGAACACTGGGCGTGATGCATGCCTGCGGGCACGATGGGCATACCACCATGCTGCTCGGGGCTGCCCGCTATCTTGCCGAGACGCGCGACTTCAACGGGGTTGTGCATTTCATCTTCCAGCCGGGCGAGGAAGGCATGGGCGGTGCGCTTGCCATGCTCGAGGACGGGCTGTTCGCGCGTTTTCCGTGTGACAGTGTTTTCGGGATGCACAACTGGCCGAATTTGCCGGTGGGTGACTATTCGATCTGTCCGGGGCGGGCGATGGCTGGGGGCGCGTTCTTCGACATTCGGATTGCGGGCAAGGGCTCGCATGGCGCGGAGCCGGAGCACAGCATCGATCCTTTGCTGACCGCGTGTCATATCGGGGCCGTGCTGCAATCGGTGATCTCGCGCAACGTGGCGCCCAGCGAGACGGCGGTGGTGAGCGTTACGAAAATCGCCGCTGGCGACGCCTACAACGTGGTGCCGCATGCGGCCGTCATGGGTGGCACGGCGCGGGCGTTCAGCACGAAGGTGCTTCAGCAGATCGAGACGCGGATGCGCGGTGTGGTCGAGGGTGTGGCGGCCAGCATGGGGGCCACGGCGGAGTTGGATTTTCGTACGATCTTCTCACCACTGATGAACGATCCTGGGCACAGCAGCGCCTATGCGGATGTGGCGGCGGAGTTGGTGGGGGAGGCTTCGGTTGAGCGCGCAAGGGCCCCGCTGATGGGTTCGGAGGATTTCGCGTTCATGCTGGAGCAGGTGCCTGGGGCCTACATGATGGTCGGCAACGGCCCCGGCTTTATGCCACATCACCCGCACTACAATTTCAACGATGACACCATTCCGTTCGGCGCCGGGCTTTATGCGCGGCTGGTGGAGCGGGCGTTGCCGAAAGACGTTTAAGATTATGACGAAACTGCGCTCTGCCTCGGGCAGTTTGACCACATGCAAAGCGAGGCTCTCGGCCACGGCGACAGCCGCGGCTGTCATCCGGTGTAGCCTTAATCCACACAGGTTAGCTTGACGCTGTCGCCGGTGTTATAAGGTCTGGGGCGGCGGCGGCGGCCTGCGCGCGGGCGCTGCGAGGGCTGCGGCTGACAGAGCGAGTATAGCGCGGCGGCGGATCAGACCTCTATTCACATCCATTACGGCCTCCCCTATTTGTTTTTGAAACGTCTCTTTTGATACGAACGTTCTTGTATGGGAAGGTTGCGCGGGGGTCAGGGGTTGTCAATGGAGGATTGGCTGGCGGTGACGTTGGCTTCAAGCGCCGATGCAGTCGCGCCCTCCACCGCACTTCAAGCCCTACATGTAGCTCTCAACGGCAAGGACGTCATTCAGGCCGCTTAGGTGGGGGGAACAGTTACCGTTGCGGTCCAGCGTGAACGCTGGCTACTGTGTTCGGGCTGTCCGCGGCATCATCCGATCAGATCCCTCCCTGAGCGGCCAAGAACGGAC
>JBBROR010000027.1:0-19792 GCA_038229175.1 Acetobacterales bacterium
CATAGGCTATGCCGGTCTGTAGATCGAACCGCCCGTTTGCATCCACCGCAAGCTGCGCCTCAGATCCGATCTCTGCCAGCACCGCCGCGATCCGCCCGCGATCCTCATCGATCGAAGCGCCCCCGATCTTCATCTTCACCACGGTATAGCCACGATCCACATAGCTGCGCATTTCCCTGCAAAGAGCCGTGTTGTCCTTGCCGGGATAGTAATAACCTCCTGCCGCATAGACAAAAACCTTGGGATCCGCCTGCCTGTCATGGCGTTCCGCGATCAACCGAAAAAGCGGCTGCTCCTCGATCTTCGCCACCGCATCCCAGATCGCCATGTCCAGGGTGCCCACGGCCACCGACCGCTCCCCATGCCCGCCCGGCTTCTCATTGGCCATCATCGCCCCCCACACCTTGGCCGGGTCGATGTTGTCCCGCGTGTCATTGAGCAACGAGGCCGGCGCCGCCTCCAGAATCCGATTGCGGAAGCGCTCGCGGATCAGGCCGCCCTGGCCGTAGCGGCCGTTGGAGTTGAAGCCATAGCCAATCACGGGCTTGCCATCCCGGATCACGTCCGTCACTACGGCAACAAGGCTCGTCGTCATTTTGGTGAAATCGATATATGCGTTGCGGATGGGGGACGCGATGGGTTGCGTGATCTCACGCACGTCGACGATACGCATGGGCGGCGTTCTCCTGGGGTGGGGCTGTTATCAGCCTGGTGGACCACCGTCACAACCCTTTGTGCCCCCGTGGCATAGGCACCCCGGCCGAGTGGCGTGACCCATAAAACTAAAACCGCCGCGGCGCCTGCCCCCGTGCAGCAGGCACCCCACGAAATGTCACGATTCCGCCAAACGCGCTACGCCCGATGCGACAGAGCCGTCGCTGATTGCAGCCAGCATTTCGTTCATCAAGGGCGATCTCTGGAGCGTGATGATTTTGCGTAGTGTCAAAATCATCACGCTCTCATGACCAAGAAGGTCCCGCCCTGGGACAACTGGACCTTCGGTGGGTGTCGCCATTGGACTGTCCGGTCGACCCTGTGATGCAATCGTCATCCTTCAGGACACCGATGGTAAAGCCACTGTCCAGAACTCTTGCCTGTGAAAATCCTGCCACGCCGCTTTTCGGAGCGGAATGCCGATCGGACCGTGCTGCACATGCCGGTCCGAATCATGCGTCATCCGGCTGAGAATAATGACAAACAAGGCCTGGCATGGAGTGAGGTTGAGTACGAAGCCAAACCGCAAAATGCCACTGAACCTGCAAGTTATCCTTTTGAGGGTTTTGAGGCATTTTCGGCGTCGTCCACGAATTATCACGGCTAAAACCTTGATTTTCAACGTCGAGATGAAACATTATCGCCTCGGTCGACGTTCTCGGAAGCCCAGTGGTTAACATCGGCTTGGTCGGTCTGCCAATCGGTCAAACGGATTGTTCCGTCAGCAGAATTCCAATGAGGCGCCACCGTGCGTTACAATTAAGGATTGACCTGTGAAGATTAAGGATCGCCAGGAGTTCAAGAGCAAGCCGCTCCCCTTTACCCTGAACGCCAACGACCCAGTGGCCGATGCGGTTAGAGTCATGGCTGAGAAAAACATTGGCTCTGTGGTCATACTCGATGACGACCGCCAGGTGCGCGGCATCGTCACTGAGCGAGATCTGTTGCGCCGCTTGCTGCGCTACAATCTGAATCAAGAAACCACCGCATTGTCAGCCATTATGACCAGCGAGGTAAAAACGGCGCGTGAAAATGATGAGGTGATCGACTGGCTAAGGATCATGTCTAACGAACGCTTTCGTCATTTGCCTGTGGTTGATGACGAAGGAAAGCTTATAAATGTCTTATCGCAGGGCGATTTTGTATCTTACACATGGCCGTCGCTATTGTTTATCCTGAAAGATAAGGCATCCGAGACATTTCTAGGAAATAAAAGCCAGCTCACCCTACTTGTAGCAGGAGTGATGATATACACGATTGCAATGTTAATTATATTTAGATTTACGTGAGGCCTCTTTAAAACTTTGCAAAACAACAAGAATCTCAAAGTCGGTTGTATTGACCGCAGCACTGCAATTTGCGTCCTGGATAGTATAAACGACTGGAAGCATGAGGCTCTACTTCAAATTTACTTAAAGATGCCAGGATGTAACGCTTAAGTAGACACTTTCTTGCCCAGACGGTTAGTCTCGGCATTGGATGCGCAGGATGTCGTCGGCGGAATGCTGCGTCAGGATTGCACTCGCCGCTCGCGCGGCAGTGGCATCGCTTGCACTGATTGCCTCCATCACCGCGCCATATTCGGCCAGTGCGCGTGGACGGTGGTGGCCCGGGACAGTGATCGTCAAGCTCGTCCGCAGGGCCACTTCAAACATTTGTGCCACGGACCAGAAGAATTGGTTGCCGGTTGCGGTGTAGATGGTCACGTGAAATGCGATATCTGCCGTGATATAGGCCTCGTTGCTCTCGGCGCACGCCATTGCCTCCCTAGCGGCACGCAGCTGCGATTTTGCCGCCGCGGTCGCCGCTTCCGCCGCGAGAGCCGCATCGCTTGGCTCCAAAGCCATGCGCAGCGCGAACAGCTTGGCGAGATACGTGTCGGTGTCCTCGCCGCTGAGTTGCCAGCGGAGCACGTCGGGGTCGAAATAGTGCCACAACTCCGGTGCCCGTACCCGCGGTCCGGTTTTCGCGCGTGATTCCACCAAGTCCTTCCCGGTCAAAAATCCGAATTGCCTCGCGCACTGCGGTGCAGCTGACAGCAAGCGTGTCACAGATCCGCATCTCAGACGGCAATGGTTCACCGGGCTTGATTTCGCCACGGATGATCGACACGCCGATGCGCTCGGCGATCTGGGTGTGAAGGTTGCGGGTCAGCCTGTTGGACGTCTGGAACCTCGTTGTGCGGTCTTCAAATCTGGTCATACAGTACGACCAGGCTGTCGCAATCGACAGAAAAATAAGAATGCAGCGGCCAGCGTTGGCGCCGCGCACCAAGGGGGAAGACCATGTCCATTTCCGTGGATCGCCGGGGAATTCTGCGTTCGTCGCTGACAGTGGCCACGCTTGCTGTGGGTGGGCTTGCGGCCCCTGGGCTGATAGGGCGGGCAGGCGCGGCCACGTTGAAGCTCAAGCTCTCCTCGTCACAGCCGAACAACCCGAAATTTGCCAATGGGCGGGTATATTACGACAGTTTAGTCAAGCAGTTGAAGGCGGCCGGATTGGACGGACAGGTCGAGGTGGCATTCTTTCCAGACAACCAGCTTGGCCAGGAGATTGACGTCATCAATTCGGTCAAGCTCGGCGTGATCGACATCATGGTCTCGGGCTCGTCCATCGCGGCCAATCTGGTGCCGGTGGTGGGCACATACGACCTCGGCTATCTGTTTGCCTCCTTCGCACAACAGACCAAGGCGTTCGATGCCGGGGCTGCGGCTCCCATCGAGCAGGCGCTCCTGAAGGGGGCGAATATCCGCATCATCGCCTGGGCGTATAATTTTGGCGCGCGCTCGGTGCTGGCGCGCAAGGCGGTCCGTGGGCCGGAGGATCTGGCGGGATTGAAGATCCGCACGCTACCCAACCCGGTGATCACCGAATGCCTGCGCCTGATGGGAGCTGCCGCAACCCCGCTGGCGTTCGGCGAAATTTATACCGCCATGCAGGCGGGTGTGCTCGATGGGCTGGAGCATGATCCACCAACCATCGTTGCCTCGAAATTCTATGAGACAGCGAAGTTCTACTCGCTGACGCAGCACAATTTCTCGCCGCTGGCGATCTACTTCTCCGACGCCAGCTACAACCGCATGGCCCCCGCTTTGCGCGACAAGTTCATCGCCGCAGCGCAACTGGCGGCTGGCGACACCCGCGTGCATGGCCTCGCCGTGGAGCAGGATGCGCTGAGCGAGTTGAAGGCAAAGGGTGTCACTGTGGTTGATAGCGACCGCGAGACGTTCCGCAAGCGGGTGGCGCCTTCGATTGCAAACTTCGTCAAGGCCCATCCAGAGGCCAAGCCGGTGGTCGATCTGATCCAGGCCACCATGGTCTGACGATGTCCGACCATGCCATGACGTTGCCCGCTACCGATACTGGCGCCGGGCTGTGGGCAACGCGCCGCTTGTTGCCGGTGTGCGATGCGGTGGCTGCAATGTTTCTTGCCGCCGATCTCGCGGTGGTGATCTTCTCCGTGTTGGCGCGCTCGGTGTTCACTGCTCCGGTGGAGTGGGCGGATGATGTTGCGCGCGGGCTCATGGTGGCATCGGCGTTCTTCGGCGCAGCGTCTGCCCTGGCGCGCGGTGAGAATCCCGGTGTGGTGTTTTTCCGTGCCCTGTTGCCGCCGTCGCTGCAACGGTTGGCCGATGATGTCGGCGCGGCGCTGGTGCTTGCGATTGCGGCCTATGTCGCGTGGCACGCCACGGCGCTCGGTTTCCTCACCACCGGCCAGACCACCGGTTCCGGGCTGCCGTTGCAACTGACGTTCTACCCGATGGGCGTCGGCGCGATGTGCATGACAATCTTCGCCGCCGATATCTTCCTCGCCCGGCCCAAGCGGGACGTGCTGCTTGCAATCGGCGTGCTGGCTGCGGTGGTCGCGGTCTATCTCGGCTGCGACGCGCTGTTTGACGACGTGATGCCGTCGTCCGGCACGATGATGCTGGTGGGTTTCGTGCTAACATTGGCCGGTGGGCTGCCGATCGGCTTCGCGCTCGCACTGGCGGCGCTTGTCTTCATCTGGGTGGAGGGCAATCTGCCCGGCGTCATCTTCGCCCAGCAGATGGCGCGCGGCATCGACAATTTCGTGCTGCTGGCGATCCCTTTCTTCATCCTGGTCGGCTATCTGATGGAAGCCAACGGCATGTCCATCCGGCTGATCGAGTTGCTGCAACGGCTTGTCGGGCGGGTGCGGGGCGGGCTGAACGTGGTGATGGTGATGGCAATGGTGCTGTTCTCCGGCATTTCTGGCTCGAAGATGGCCGACGTTGCCGCCGTTGGTGCGGTGTTGATCCCGGCGTCACGCAAATCCGGCCAGAACCCGGGTTCAGCGGTTGCATTGCTGGCGGCCTCGGCGGTGATGGCTGAGACCATTCCACCCTGTATCAACCTGATCATCCTGGGCTTCGTCGCCAATCTCTCCATCGGCGGTCTGTTTGCCGCCGGATTGCTGCCGGCCGCGTTGATGGCCTCGGCCCTGATCGGGGTGTCGGTCCTGTTCGGCAAGAAGCAGGACGCGATGCCCAAGGTGGTGCTGGCACAAGCCGAGGCACGGCGGATGTGGTTCGGTGGCGCGGTCTCGCTTGGCCTCATCGCGATGATCTTCATCGGCTTCAAATCGGGCTTCGCGACGGCGACCGAAATCTCCGCCTTTGCGGCACTCTATGCGGTGGTGGTGGGTGCCGCCGTGTTCCGCGAATTGAGCTGGAACGCCACCTGGCGCAGCTTCACCCAGGCCGCAGCGCGTTCCGGCCTGGTACTTTTCATCGTCGCCACCGCGCAATCGCTGGCTTTCGCTCTGACCTTGCAACAGATACCGCATGCCGTGGGTGAGTTCATGGTGGGGCTTTCGGACGGCAACGGCACCTGGATGTTCATGCTGCTTTCGATCGGCATCCTGATCGTGATGGGCTCGGTGCTGGAGGGGGCGGCGGCGCTGATCATCTTCGGCCCGCTGCTGTTGCCGGTGGCGCGGCATCTCGGCATAGAGCCGCTGCATTACGGCGTGGTGCTGGTAATCGCGATGGGCATCGGGTTGTTCGCCCCCCCGCTGGGGCTCGGCCTGTACGGTGCCTGCCTGATCGGAAAAGTGCCGGTGGAGCAGACGGTCAGGCCGATGATGGGCTATCTCGGCCTGTTGCTTGCCTGCCTGCTGGTGATCGCCTTTGTGCCGGCAATCAGTACGTTTTTGCCGCGCATGATGGGATATTGAACAATGAAGATTCTGCTCACCCATACGCCGCACATGCGTGCCAACTACTATGGCAAGCGCGCACTGGCAGGGTTGCAGGCTTTGGGCGACGTGACGCTTCACGAGGGTGACACGACGCTGGAAGGTGCAACGCTGATCGCGGCGGCCCAAGGTATGGACATCATCGTCGCTGACCGTGCAACGGCGATCCCCGCGGTGATCTTTCACGCGCTTGACGGCCTGCGCGCCGTGCATCGCTGCGCGGTGGATATCCGCAACATCGATATCGACGCCGCCTCGCGCAGCGGTGTGCTGGTGACACGGGCCAGGCCGGGGTTTGTCGAGTCGGTCACCGAGTTGGTGGTTGGCTTCCTGGTCGATCTCAACCGCGGCCTTTCACACGCCACGGCCGCCTATCACTCGGGGAAGCTCCCTGAGGTGCGGCTCGGCCGTCAACTGAGCGGCACCACCATTGGGCTCATCGGCTATGGCGCCATCGGCCGCGCGGTGGCGCCTCTGGCGCGCGCGATGGGGATGGAAGTGCTGATCGCTGACCCTTATGCGAGCATCGATTCGGCCTATCGTCAGGTATCGTTTGAAGATTTGCTCGCCCAGTCCGATCACGTTGTCTGCCTCGCGGTGGCGACGGAGGAGACCGAGAATCTGATCAACGCCGCCGCATTGGCCAGAATGAAGCCGGATGCGGTGTTCATCAATGTTTCGCGCGGAAATCTGGTCGATGAAGATGCGCTGGCCACTGTGCTCCGCCAAGGCCGCATCGCGGGGGCGGCGCTGGATGTCGGGCGCGCACCGGATCAGATGCCAACACCCTCTCTCGCAGGGTTACCCAATGTCATTGCCACCCCGCATATTGGCGGCCTCACGCCACCCGCCATCGAGGCACAGGCGCTGCATACGGTCGAGCAGGTCAGGGCGCTGGTGCGCGGCGCAACGCCAGAGGGCGCCGTCAACAGTGCGACTTGGAGCCGTCGTCCTTGAATCCTCTACCGATGGGAGCCTGTGGTTATCGACGGCACAGTGAAGCCGGACGAACCGGCGAATGCGTCCGCGGGTCCGGGTGGGCCCGGCAGCGCATACCTTCAGGTATTGCCTGGCGGCTCTGTGATGTGGAGCGTGTTCAATCCTGTCGGCGCCCTGGCGGTGAATATGGGCTGAGGATCGTAAGGCGGCTCGAAGAGGCTGTTTTATAACGCGGTCGGTCTGAGTTTTTGAAGGGTTGGATAGCCGGGGTAATCGTGGTTCGTCCGGGCTGAAACACTGTGGACGATCTCAATGTGGACCAATACCGCCTGGCTACCGCCAGGCTTCAGCGAAGTCGCGCTGAGTTACGCTATGGAAGCGACACCACGGATGCCGAATGGCGGCTGATAGAGCCATCGCTGCCCGGCCGGGCCGATTTCGGCCGCAGGCGGACGTGGCCGATGCGCGAGGTGGTAAATGCCAGAGACGATGTCCCACGCGGCGGCGTTGCCTGGCGTCAGCCGTCCCGCTGCTTCCCACCGTGGCGCACGATTTATGGCTGGTTCATCCGGCTGGGCGACGCGGGCACGTGGGAAAGCATCCATCGCTTGGTCACGCTCGACCGAGAGCGGGCTGAACGCGAGGCGAGCCCGTCTGCGGTCATAATTGACGGCCAAAGCGTCTAGACGACCGAGAGCAGCGCCGTTCTCGGCTATGACGCGCGCAAGAAGATCAAGGGCTGCAAGCAACATGCCTTGGTCGACCCTGAGTGCCGGGCTTTGAAGCTGCATGTGCATACCGCCAGCGTGCAGGACCGCGACGGCGGTCGGACGCAACTCGTTCATCAGCGATGGGCCGACAAAAGGCGGAAGCTCAAGCTTGAGCGCCGCCTACAGGGAAAATGCGGCGGGGAGCGTCCCCGCCGCGTTTTAATCAGACCGGCATCAGCACATGGTCGATGACGTGGATCACACCGTTGGTGCAATCGACATCGGCGATGACGACGGTCGCATTGTTGACATGAACGCCTTTGCCGGTGGCATCGATCTTTACAGTGCTGCCCTCGACGGTGGCTGGGTTCATCGTCTGGCCAGCGAGGGCCGAAGACATCACCTTGCCGGGCACAACGTGATACGTGAGGATTTGCACCAGCTTGGCCTTTGCCTCGGGCTTCAGCAGGCCTTCGACAGTGCCGGCGGGTAGAGCGGCGAACGCCGCATCTGTCGGTGCGAACACTGTGAACGGGCCGGCGCCTTTGAGTGTGTCGGCCAAGCCGGCAGCCGTTACGGCAGCAACCAGTGTCTTGAACGAACCATTGGCGACGGCAGTGTCAACGATGTCATGAGCCATATTAATAAATCCTAAGAAAACATTTGATTCAGCGTAACGCTGTGAAGCGGTAGGGAAATTGTTCTGGGCGACACAACGTATTGCACGCTTCCAGTTCAACCACGCCCGAGAGCTATCGGCCACCCGGCATCGAACATTTGCTGCCGGTCCTATTTATTATAAGAGGACGGACGCGTTTAATTTCCGAAAATCCAATATGTCATACTAGGATTGGTTCACCCTCCTGAACCGTCTGGTGTCTCGCGGCCTGGTCCTCGACCCAGCCTGGCCACAGCCATATCTAAAATGCGCGACGTCCAGGCACAGCCGTCGAATGCCGTCGTGGAACCAAAGTTCCCTGTGTCGGCGATATTTTGTTGAAGTCGGTCAAGCCTCCGCTCCGCACGCAAAGCCGCCTTGACATACCTTAAACTCCCATCATATCTGCGTGGCGGAGGGTTAAAGGGCAACGATTGCACGAAATCTCCGGAAAGGACATGCGACAAATGGGTGATTTAACAGTCGGGCAATATGAGCTTGTCTATAACGCGTTCTCGTTTACTATAGCAGTTATGGGAGCAGCGACGCTGTTCTCTTTGCTCGGCCGTTCCCAAGTCGGCCCGGCATACCGCACTGCACTGACACTTACCGGTATCGTAACACTCATTGCCGGGTATCACTATCTGCGGATATTCAATAGCTGGGAGTCTGCGTTCACGCTCGTCAATGGCAAGCTGGCCTTGTCCGGAATCGCATTCAACGATGCCTATCGCTACGTCGACTGGCTGTTGACCGTCCCGCTCCTGCTGGTTGAACTCATCCTGGTCATGCGGCTGTCTCGCGCCGAGACCATTTCAAAAGGTGTTCGGCTAGGGCTCCTTGCAGCTCTAATGGTCATTCTCGGCTATCCCGGCGAAATCGCACAGACCAACGGTGCGCGCTGGCTTTGGTGGAGCCTCGCGATGGTTCCATTCGTGATCATCGTTTACGAACTCTATGTTGGACTACGCGCCTCCATTGCGACGCAGCCTGAGTCCGTCAAAGGGCTTGTTGGAACCGCTCGCACCCTGACCATCGTTTCATGGTGCTTCTACCCGGTGGTCTTCATCTTCCCGATGATCGGCTTTACCGGCGGCGCCACCGTGGCGGCCGTTCAGGTTGGCTACACCGTGGCCGATATCGTCGCCAAGGCGGTCTTTGGTGTGCTGATCTACGTGATCGCCGTGCGGAAGACCGAAGCTGAGGCCGCGGGTTATCCCGCTGGCATGGCCGTTCAGAGCTGAATGTTCAATCCAAACCAGTGGGACGCAGGTCCCACTGGCCTCACCTTTCCGAGCTGGATCCATTTGATGCGACTGCATGATGTCGGCCTGTGCCCCACGCAATCCGGATCCATCACGAAAAGCCTGGCGGCTGTCGAGACATTGATCGCCAACCTGATCGAATGCCCTGACACGTCCGTGGATGGGTTGCCATCCACCGCCGCGCAGGCTGCCGCCCGTCACCTGACTGCTGGTGGAAAGCGTATCCGTGCGCGCCTGGCTCTGCACGCCGCACTCGCCTGCGACATGAAAGACACGGACGGTGTCGTTCTCGCGGCAGTCAGTGAATTGTTGCACAATGCCTCTCTCGTTCACGACGATATTCAGGACCAAACGCCGACGCGCAGGGGCTTTGACGCGCTCTGGGCTTCGCACGGAGTTGATGTCGCGCTGTGCGCCGGCGATCTCATGCTGTCTGCCGCCTACGCGGCCCTGGCAGGATTGTCCGACACAACCAGGCTGCCAGCGCTGCTGATGTTGATCCACAATCGGACCAGCGTCGCCATTCGGGGGCAATGCGCCGATCTGGCTGCAGACGCCGCTGACAAAATAGATGTGCCCCGTTACGAAGCGATTGCCGTGGCGAAATCCGGCGCTCTGCTTGGCCTGTCGCTTGAGATAGTCTTCACGGCATCAGGAAACGAGGCGCTGTCGCTGCAGGCGCGGATCGCAGTCGAGCATTTTGCGATCGGCTACCAGATAGCTGACGACATCGTCGACCTGGCAGACGATGTTCGAACTCAGAAAGTGGCACTCAATATCGTGCCGATATTGGGCGGGGGCGCTTCTGCCTTGTTCGAAGCACGATGGCTGGCCCAGCGCCATCTTCGCGCGGCCGCAGCTGCGGCGCTTGGTTTGCCACATGGCGCTGGCAACCTCCTGCGCGATCTGGCGCTGCGGCTTGCTGCTACCCTCTCGCCGGTGGCCGCGTCATGAAGGCTATTGTTGTTGGCGCTGGGTTCGGAGGCATTGCCGCGGCGCTGCGTCTGCGCGCCAAAGGCTATGAGGTTCTCCTGATCGATCGCTGTTCACAACTCGGCGGTCGGGCACAGGTTTTTGAACGCGACGGCTTTCGTCATGACGCTGGGCCTACAGTGATCACGGCGCCGTTCCTGTTCGCAGAGCTGTTTGCATTGTTTGGCGAAAAGCTGGAAGACCATCTGCAACTTGTGCCGCTGACCCCATGGTATCGCTTTCATTTCGATGACGGCGACACGTTCGACTACGGCGGCACCCTGGAACAGACGTTGGCCGAAATCGGACGCATAGAGCCGGCGGATCAGGATGGCTATCTCAGGTTGTTGGCTCACTCAAAGCGTATCTTTGATGTTGGGTTCACCGAGCTTTCGGCGCAGCCATTCCAGCGCCTTGGCACCATGCTGGCACAGATCCCCCGATTGCTGAGCCTGCGCAGCGACAAGACGGTCTGGCAGCTGGTCTCGCTCTATATCAAGAACCCAAAGCTCCGGCAGGCCTTCTCCATCCAACCGCTTCTGGTCGGCGGAAATCCATTCGACACCACGAGCATCTACGGGCTGATCCATTACCTTGAGCGTGCATACGGCGTTCATTTTGCGATGGGCGGCACTGGCGCCATCTCTCGCGCACTCGGCGAATTGATGGAGCGGCAGGGTATCAGCGTTCGGCTGGGCGAGACGGTCAGTCAGATCACAGTGAAGAACGGGGCTGCTGTCGGCGTGACTCTTCAAAATGGCGGCCAGCTTCCCGCCGATCTGGTCGTATCGAATGCCGATGCGGCCCATCTCTACAGTGCCATGGTCCCCAAGTCTGACCAGGCTCATGCAACGCGGCTGAAACTTTCAGCCGCCAGTTATTCGATGGGTCTTTTTGTGCTCTATTTCGGCACAACCATCCAGTATCCAGACGTCGCACATCATACAATTTGGCTGGGTCCACGATATCGTGAGCTTTTGGCCGACATCTTCGATCGCAAGGTGTTGGCAGAAGATTTCTCGCTCTATCTGCATCGCCCCACGGCGACGGACCCGAGCTTTGCGCCAGACGGATGCGACAGCTTCTACGTTCTTTGCCCGGTGCCGAACCTGCAGGCGGATATCGACTGGGCGGTGGAAGGGCCGCGATTGAAGGATCGGATCATTGCGGCGCTCGATCGCACGATTTTGCCCGGCCTTACCGAGACCATAACCGCGGCGTTCACCAAGACCCCAGATGATTTCAAGAACGACTACCTCAGTGAAAACGGCGCCGGTTTCTCAGTAGCGCCTTTGTTTCGGCAATCCGCATGGTTCCGCTTCCACAACAAGGCTGAGGGGATCGCCAACCTTTATCTCACGGGCGCCGGTACGCATCCAGGGGCGGGCCTGCCGGGAGTGCTGTGCTCGGCAAAGGTGATCGACGCGCTGATCCCCCCGGCCGATGGTTTCGACGCGCCGGACAGGCGCGCGGCATGATGATGCCCTCTCACGCGGCGTATGCGGCTGCCGATACGTTGCTCTCGTCAAAAGGGCGAAGCTTTCACTGGGCCAGACACCTTCTGGCCCCCATTCATGCAGAACGGGCGACGCGTTTGTATGGGTTCTGTCGCCGGGTGGACGATCTGGCAGATGAAACACAGTCGCCGGAACTTGCGCGTGATAACCTGTTGGCCATCGAGCGTGCTCTCTTATCCGGGGTCTCTAACGATCCCATGGTGGCAGACACCATCGGGCTTTTGCAGGAATGCGCGATCGACCCTGCCATACCTGTCGCGTTGATCCACGGCGTGATGGGCGATCTGGAGGATGTCCAGGTCGCAACAGAGGCTGATCTGCTGCGTTACTGCTATCGCGTTGCGGGAACCGTCGGTCTCATGATGAGTGCGGCGCTGGACGTTCGCGATCCTCGGGCGTTGCATCACGCCATCGATTTGGGCATCGCGATGCAGCTGACGAACCTGTGCCGGGATGTGCAGCAGGATGCGCTGGCCGGCCGGCGCTATCTGCCCGCTTCTCTGCTTGGCGCATTCGAGCCGTGCCGCCTCATCAGGCCGTCTTCCGAGGATCTGCCCATTGTGGCCCAGACAGTGAAAACGCTGTTGGACCTTGCAGACACCTATTACCGAAGCGGAGAGGCGGGTCTTGCGTTTCTCCCTGCCAACGCCCGCAGCGCCATCCTTGTGGCGGTTCGGGTCTATCAGGCCATCGGGAAAAAGTTGCGCGCGCGGTCGTTCGACTATTGGACCGCCCGGGTCGTTGTGCCGACGGGTGAGAAGGCGGTGATCACCACACGTGCACTAATGTCGTGGCATGTTCGCCATTTGGTAGTGCGTCCGATCGAGATCCATGAGGGTCGCCTGCATTGGGCGCTGGCAGGGATGACGGGCGCCAATCAACCGGGTGTGCATCATGCGTCCTGACGTTGAGATGCTGATCTTGGGTGGCGGCTGTGCTGGCCTCAGTCTTGGCTCTCGGCTCGCGGATCGCGCGAAAGAAAGCCATCTCCCTGCGCAGGGCGTATCACAGGTTGGTCGCGCACTGATCCTGGAAGAACGCACCGATTACAGCAACGACCGCACCTGGTGCTTTTGGCGCTTCGCACCGCACCGCTTCGAGCAGCTTGTGAGCCACACGTGGGCAAAGATGACGATAGGGGCCCAGGGCCGCACCATCCCTGTCGACTGCAGCCTCACACCTTATCAAATGATCGAGGCGTTGCCGTTCTACCACGCGGCGCAGGAAAAGATCGGGCGTTCATCGAGCGTGGAGCTCGCTTTGGGGACGGCCGTGCTTGGCGAGCCCACGCAAGTCGCCAACGGCTGGCAGGTGCAGACAAGCCGTGGCGCGGTGTCCGCTTCGATGATCGTGGACACAAGGCCACCCCGGTCCCAGCATCCGAACGATGCAACGCTTTGGCAGTCGTTCTCGGGGCAGGAAATTATATTCGACAAGCCCATATTTGACCCTTCTGTGGCTGGCCTGATGGATTTTGCAGAACCAAGGGCCGAGGACGTCCTTTTTCATTACGTCTTGCCGTTCACACCGCAGCGCGCCCTCGTGGAGACGACCGTCTTCGGCCCAAGGCCGGTTCCGATCTCAGGGCTCATGTCGTCTCAGGACAACGCTGTGGGGCAACTTGCAGGTGGCGCACCGTTTCATGTGTTGCGTGCTGAAAGCGGCGTGCTTCCCATGGGCATGACGGCCCATCTCCCCTCCCTCGGCCCTGGGCATAGCCGGGCCGGGCTTATGAGTGGCGCTGCGAGACCAAGCACCGGTTATGCATTTCAACGCATCCAGAAATGGGCCGACGAAGCGGTGCTGGCGATCGGTAACGGCGGTGCACCGTCCGGTCATCAAAGTGATCCGGCGCTCTGCAAGGCCATGGACCGGCTGTTCCTGCGCGTGATGCGCGGGCATCCCGCCCGGGCGCCCGACCTGTTCATGCGGATGTTCGGCAACACGGACCCTGCTCGGGTCATTCGGTTTTTGAGTGACCGGGGGTCATTGATCGATTGTGCTGTGATCGGCTCAACTTTGCCGCTGCCACTGTTTTTGGGTGAGATGTTTAAAAGTATGTTCGACATCCCGGTCAGGGTGCCGCAGCCGGCATGACCAGCGTTTTGCGGGCCCAGGGGCTGTTCTTCAGCGCGCTGGCCATCATTGTCGCAGGCGCCTCGACAATCTTGATCCGTGTTGATCCACAGACCGAGCTGGTTGTGGTGGCGGTGATGATCCTTCTGCTCGGGGTTCCTCATGGCGCGCTGGATATGATTTTTGCCCGCAAGCTGCATCGCATTGCCTCGCCCGTCGGCTGGGCTTGCTTTGGCTTGGTTTATGGCATTTTGGCCATAGCGGTCGTTGCTGTCTGGAGCATGGCGCCGGAGGTGTTCCTGATCGGTTTTCTGCTGATTTCAGCAGCTCATTTTTCGGGGGATCCTGCTCCCGGGGCGCTTGCCATAACGCGGGTAGTCTACGGCGGGGCGGTCATTATCCTTCCCACGTTGATGCACCCGGAGGTGGTGTCGCGGTTGTTCGCCATGCTGGCCGGACCTGAAGCCGCAGACATGCTGATGCCTTGGCTCACACAGGCATCTCTACCTTGGTTCGTGGCGCTCGTTCTATGTTCTGCGATCGAGGCAAGACGGTCATGGCAGACGGGTTTGGAACTGCTGGCAGTCGGTCTTCTGGCTGCTTTGGCGCCGCCGCTGATCGGCTTTGCAGCATTCTTTTGCGGGATGCACAGTGCGCGCCACATTCTTCGGACGGTGGTCTACGGCCGGCCGATGCAACCTTGGATGGTCCTCGCATCTGCGCTGGTGCCGATGGGGATCGTGCTTGTGGGATCAGCCCTTGGATGGCTTTTTCTGAGTGAAATCTCTTTCGATGCACGCTTGGTCCAGCTGGTCTTCGTTGGATTGGCGGCACTGACCGTTCCTCACATGGCGCTGATAGAACGTGTGCGCTTGTCCGGCTGGTCCTGAACCATTTCTAGAGCACGACTTCCGACCGATTGGAATGGATCGGGCGGAAGTTGTTCTCTAGAAAACATAAGTTCGAGAGCTTGAGAATTTTGAGTAGAGCCAACATTATCAAGCTCTCGCCCTTGTTTTATTAATCATATTCATGCGGTTTGGTTGGTTGACCTAGCATCAACACGCTCTAGCCGCTGCCATGACCTGTGCTTCGGCTCCGTGATGGCTGAAGCTTACGGGCGGGGGCCTTGTCGCTTTGCCAGGGTCAAGGTGAGAGCAGATCAGCCGGCACGGTGGCGTTGGCGGAGATCTGGCCCGGGCGGCGCAGACCCAAGCCGTGGCCAGGCCAGCCGCTTGGCAGCGGCTTTTCCCCATGCCTGCCAACCCTCTTGAATTATTGGGGCTAACGACCGCGTTGCGGAGTATGCGAGCAAGCGGCAGCAGTGGCAAAAGCATTCGCGCCGATGAGCGCAACTGCCCAGACGCGAAGCCTCGATCGCAAAGGGCATTTGCGCAGTCGAGAGGTTTCTTTTGATACTACCAAGTTTTAATGGGACCGAAGATGGTATGTTGGGCGTTGAGCGGTTGATAGGTCTCCGGCAGGTGTGCCGACGCTGGCTTGGCGCGGTGCACCGGTGACCTCGAAAGGACCGCCACGATGCCAGACGCGCGACCAGCGATCCCATCGGAGCCGGCGCGCCTTCGCTCTTTGTTCATCTCCGACGTGCATCTCGGCACGCGTGCCTGCCGCGCCGAGAGCCTGCTGGAAATGTTGGCGGCATTCGAGGTGGAACGCATTTATCTCGTAGGCGATATCGTCGACGGCTGGCGGCTCAAGGCACGCTGGCACTGGCCCAAGTCGCACGACGCCGTTGTCCGCTACCTGCTTGCCAAGCAGCATGCCGGCACCCGTATCCTCTACATTCCTGGAAACCATGACGAGTTCCTGCTCGGCACGGTCGGGCTGCACCTCGGTGGCATCGACGTGGTCGACCATGCGGTGCATCAAACACGAGATGGCCAGCGCTACCTGGTCGTGCATGGCGACCAGTTCGACCCGGTGGTGCGGCGGATGCGCCGACTGGCGGCATTCGGCATCTGGATCTACTCCGCATCTGTCCTGGCGCATGACGGCATTGCCCGGTTGCGAAGCCGGCTTGGCTGGGTGAAGCGACGCGGTAACGACGCGCGTTTCATCCGCCAGGCGGTTCAGGCAGCGCGGCATCGTGGCTTGGACGGTGTGATCTGCGGGCATCTTCACCGCCCGGCGATGCACGACGTGGCGGGCTTGACATACATCAATACCGGCGACTGGGTGTCCTCCTGCACCGCGTTGGTTGAACACCATGACGGACGGATGGAGATGCTGACCTGGCCTGAGGCGCCACGCTCGGTGCCGACACCGGCAACCGCGCGCTGGGAGGACTTGATCGCCCGTCCATCCCTGGCCGACAACGCGGCAGGGTGATCGGCTCGGTGCAGCATTTCCTCGCGGTCTACGGCTATCTGGCGCTGTTTCCTCTGGCCATTGTCGAGGGGCCGGTGGCCACCGTGTTCGCGGCGTTCCTTGCCGCCCGGGGTATGCTGGACATCGCGGCGGTGTTCATCGTCGTGGTGTGCGCCGATCTGGTCGGCGACTTGCTGTATTATGGTGCGGGGCGGGCGATGTCCAAACGGCTGGCGCGCCGCCGCCCGAACCAGCCGGATGAATGGCGCTGGCTGAGCCGCTTGCGCCGGCGGGTGGTAAGACTCGGCCCTCGCATCCGAGATGGGGCCGGGCCGGTGCTGCTGTTCGGCAAGTTGACCCATTCGGCCGGATTCGCGGTGCTGATGGCCGCTGGTGCTGCGCACGTGCCGCTGCGCACCTTCCTCGGTTACAACCTGCTTGCGACGCTGCCAAAATCAGCGCTCCTGATGGTTGTCGGATATTGGTTCGGGCATCTTTACACCACGCTTGGCGCTGGGTTGCAGGTGGCCAGCGTGGTGATGTTCGTGCTGGCCGGTGGCGGACTTTTGCTGCTGGTAAATCATTTTGCCCGCGACGCTGAGCCTCCTGCGGCATGAGCGACATCCCCACGCATGAAGGTGCCCCGGCGCCCCTGCGCATCGCAATCTTCACCGACAGTTTCTTTCCAGAACTCGGCGGCATCCAGGATTCGATCATGGCCAGCGCGCGCGAACTCGGCCGGCGCGGCGTGGCCGTGCTCATCCTGGCGCCGGCCGCGTCCCCCCGGGATTTCAGCCGTGCGGGGCTGGCGGTGGCGGAATTGGAAATGGGTGAGAATGTCACCATCCACCGCCTGTCCGCCCTGGCCGCGCCCGGCTCCACCGGGCAGTCCCGCCTGGCCCTGCCCTGGGCGCGCACGGCTGGCGTACTGGCGGCGTTCCGGCCGGATGTGATCCACACCCAAACATTCCTCGGTGCCGGCCTCGCCGCGCGGGCGGCGGCACGGCGTATCGGCGTGCCGTTGCTGGGCACCAACCACTGGGCGGTCTCGGGCTTCAGCCTTTACGCCCCACTGGCACCGGAAGCCGTCACGCGCGTGGCGTGCCGGGCGGTGGCGCGCTTTTACAACCATTGTGCGTGGACCAGCGTGCCATCGCGCGCCGCATTGGCAGAGATGCGCGCGCACGGCTTTCGCGGCGCGGCGGCGGTGATCTCCAATCCGATCGACACCGAACGCTTTCACCCGGCGTCGCCCGAAGAACGTGCCCGGCTGAAACAGGAACTGGGCCTCTCGTCCGCCAGTGTCGTCTATGCCGGGCGGCTGGCGCGGGAGAAGCATGTTGACGTGTTGATCCGCGCCCTGCCCGTGCTGCGCGCCCGGCTGCCGCAGGCGATGCTGGTGCTGGCCGGGCGCGGCACGGCGCGGGCTGGACTTGAAGCGCTGGCACGGGAGTTGGGCGTGGCCGACGCCGTGCGCTTCACCGGCATGCTCGACCATGCCGCCCTCGCCCGGCTGTTCCAGGCCGCCGACGCCTTTGCACTGGCCAGCACCTCGGAATCGCAGGGCATGGCGCTGCTGCAGGCGATGAGTACCGGGTTGCCGGTGGTGGCAGTGCGCCAAGGGCCGCTGGTGGAATACGTGCCGCCTGGCACCGGCGCGCTTACCACGCCAGGCGACGCGGCGGAGATCGCCGCATGCCTGGCCGCCCTGCTGTTGGACCCGCGTGTGCGGCAGCGCGCCGGCGAGGCGGCGTCGCGCTGGGCCGCGCAGTTCGGCGTGGCGCCTGTGACCGACATGATGCAGGCCGCGTATGCGCGCGCCGTCAGCCGCAGCATCAGCCAGACGCCGGACGCAGAATGGAGCAAGTCATGCGCCTGAGCATCGTCATCCCCGCGTTCAACGAACAGGACTATTTGCCCGACTGCCTTGCGCACGTCATGGCGGAGGTCGTGCGCTGCCCGTGGCCGGACGAGGTCGAGGTGCTGGTGGTGGACAATGCCAGCACCGACGCCACCGCCGCGGTGGCCGCGGCCGTGCCTGGCGTGCGCGTGGTGGCCGAGGCGCGCAAGGGCCTGACGCGGGCCCGCCAGGCTGGAATGCTGGCCTCGCACGGCACGGTGGTGGGGTATGTCGACGCCGATACCCGCATGCCGGCCGGCTGGATTGCAGGCGTGCTGGCCGCCTATGCCGCCGATCCGCGGGTGGTGTGCGTGAGCGGCCCTTACATCTATCACGATGCCTCCCCCTCGCAGCAACTGATGGTCAAGCTTTACTGGGCCCTGTTGGCGCTCCCCGCCTACTGGATCACCCGCTACATGGCGGTCGGCGGCAATTTCGCCGCCAGTCGGGCGGCGCTGGAACGCATCGGTGGTTTTGACACTGATATCGCCTTCTACGGCGAGGACACCAACATCGCCCGCCGGCTGGCTGCACAAGGCCGGGTGCTGTTCCTGCGCGAGCTGACCATGCCCACGTCTGCGCGCCGGTTGCATGCCGAGGGCGTGGGCGTGACGGCGTGGCGCTATGGCACCAATTTCATCTCTGAGGTGTTGATCAAGCGCCCGGTGACCCGCGAATACCGCGACATCCGCTGACGGCCCGTTTTCGGCCCGCTCGGCGTGAACATAGTGCCGTGCGGCACTTGTCGCACGCTCATACCCTTTCTCGATGATCGCGGCCCAAGGCATCAGATTCTTGGTTTCGCGCGCCGCCGCCGGCATCCCACACGGGCTTGTGGACGTCCGCATCTGGGCGCAACCCGGCTATCCGGCCCAGGTGGACCTGGGCCGGAAAATCTACGTGCAATGCCAGACTGGCGGCCGTGCAACGCTGGCAACCAAGCAGCTGCAAGACATCGGCTTCACCAAGGTGATCGCCGTGTTCATGGATTTCGACCAGTGGCGGGGGAAGCACAACTCTATTCTAAGAGGCAACCTGCAGGCCACGCCCGCGTGGATACTGCACGCTTCCTCATGGTTCCTCAATCCGTCCGTCGCAGACTGAGGATGTAGCCCACGACATTGTCGACCTGGCTTCGGCTGAGGCGCAGGTCGTGCATCGGCGGGTGCGACCATTGCAGGAAGGTGAGCAGCGACATCGACGTGGTCGAGTTTGTGCCTGCGATGGCCGCGCGCACGCCCATCAACGCGGTGCTAAGAACGCGGCGGCCTCGTGCATGTTCCCTGATACCCTGGTCGCCCGACGCCACCTGGTGCGCATTGACGCCTTTTTTGAGTGGAAATCGATGGCAGTCGGAAACACCCTTGCTGCCATCCAGGGCAGCCTGCCCGGTGGCGCATGGCGTACAACCCGACCAAGCCCAAAGCCAGCACCGCGGCCGATGGAAGCGCCAGCACGACGATCTCGGCGAAGATTGCATGACCGGCCTGAGTCG